>DATKFL010000506.1:0-2186 GCA_035511355.1 Dongiaceae bacterium | reverse complement strand
GAGCTCTCGACCACCCTCTCGTTCGCCACGCCGCGCGGCCGCTTCGGCCTGGAGATGCGAGGCGGAATCGGCCGCGACACCGAGCGTGACGCCCGGATCTCGCGCGCCGGCGGCTCGTTCGTCTGGGCGCCGGCGGCCGCGGTCCGGTTCCAGATCGGCTACGACGCCGCCTCCGACCTGGCCACCGGCCTCGCCGGCCGGCGGCATTCAGGGTTCTTCAGCCTCCATGTCGACCTCTGATCGGAACGCGACAACCGGCCGGCCGACGCTGCGCATGCGTGCGGCCGAGGCGTCGGCACTGGCGGCGCTCTTCGCACTCCTCCCCGGAGCGCTGCAGGCCCACCTCGGCCGCACTCCCGAGCCCCATCCCGGCTGGATCGCGGTCGTGATCCTGGGGGCGCGCTACGGCAATCCGGGCTTTCTCGCCGGACTCACCCTGGCGGCGGCCGCCGCCCTCCTCGGGTCGGTGATCGCCGGCGACCCGGCCGCGGCATGGAGAGGAATCGGCTCGGGCGCCGACCTCGTCGCCTTCGCCGCCTGCCTGGGGATCACCTGGGTCGCCTCGTCGCATTTGCGCCGCGAGGCGGAGCTGTGCGATCGACTGGACTGGCTCACGCGGCGCGCCGAGGGGGCCGAGGCGGCCGCGGAGTCGCTGCGCGAAGTCGTCGAACGCCTCCGCCGCCGACTCGATCGACCGGCGGTGTCGCTCGGCTACCTGCGCGACGCGATCGTGCGGCTTGCCGGGCGGGATCCGGTGTCGGCCGCCGAGGGGGCGGCCGACCTCGCCCTGGTTCGAAGCGGCGCGTCGCTGGTCAGCGTCGGCGTCGGGGAGGGTGATGGGTTGCGGCGGCTGGCGGTCCGCGAGTCGTCAGGCGCCGACGACTTCGGCCCGCTCCGCCCGGCAGACGCCGACCTGCTCGTGCCGATCGACGCCGGCGGCGAGCGAGTCGGTGCGATCGCCATCCTGGGTCTCCCCCCGGGCGCGGTGGATCAGGCGACGCAGCACGACCTCGAGGCGATCGCCTCCTGGTGCGCCCCCGCGATCGCGGCGGTCCGCGGTCCGCGTCGCACGGCGGACCCCGCCGCGGGTGCGCGATGACGAGCCGGGCCCGTGCCTCCCACGCCCTGGCGCTGCCCCGCGGCGCCTCGAGCGTCATGCGGCTCGCGCCGGCGGCGATTTCCGGGGGGCTCGACGCCGCGGCGGCCGCGCTGCTGATCGGGTCCGCGCCGCAACCCGACGCCGTCGCCGTCGCGATTGCGGCCGGCCTCCACCTCGCGGCGGCATGGCTCCTTGCCAGCTGGCCGGGACGAAACGATGGTCGGCGCCTGCTGGGCGCCGCGACGGTCCTGGCGATTCCCTGCATCGGCGCGGTGATCGCCGCCGCGGTCCTGTCCACGCGGGGTGAGGGCACGGCCGGATCGGGCCTGGATTTCGGCCGGGTCGACCGATCGAGCCCAGCACGCCCGGCGGTCACGCGCTCCGAGGACCTGATCCCCACCTGCGACGCGCTCCTCGACGGAGACGAGGAGCGGCGACGCGCCGCCCTCGCCGGGCTGACCCGAAGGGCGGATCCGGAGGGGATGCTGCTCCTGCGCTGGGCGGCGCGCGGCGACGATCCCGATCTGGCGCTTCTCGCCGCGCTGGCGCTGGACGAGATCGGCGAGCGCGCCCCAGGCCGCTCCCGGCGGGGCGCAGCCCGGGAGGTCCGCCATGTCGCCGGCTGAGCGCGGCGCCACCGGGCCCCTCCCGGATGTCTGCCTCGTCGTCGAAGGGACCTACCCGTACACCCCCGGCGGCGTCTCGACCTGGATCAACGACCTCATCCAGGCGTTGCCCGACCTCCGCTTCGTGGTGGCGCACGTCGGGCCGGAGCGCGGCGCCCTGCCCGATCGTCGCTACCCGCTGCCGCCGAACGTGACCGCTCTGGTCGATCTCCACTGCCGCGACCCGCGCGCGGATGCCGACGATCGTGCCGCCCTGCGCCGCGCGGCCCGCGCCGCGCGCCGCCGGCACGACGGCGAGGCCCGACCGTCAAGGGTCCTCGCGGCGCTCCGGCGGCTTCTTCTCGAGGAGCAGGTCGACGCCTCCCTGCTCGACGATCTGGCGTCGGGGGATCTCACGGTGGCGGAATTCCTGCACGGCCGGTGGTCCTTAGCTCTGACCCTCGAAACCTGCGAACGGCTGG
>DATKFL010000505.1:0-3298 GCA_035511355.1 Dongiaceae bacterium | reverse complement strand
CGTCGGCTCGTTCGCCACCTGGAAGTGCACCGGTTGCGACGCGTTGACGCCGGCATACAGGCGCTCCTGCTCGATCGGCGGATACCCCTGCAGTTCGAAGCGGTATTTCAGGTTGAGCGTGGCGTCGGCCTCGAACTCGGCGGTGCGCAGGAGGCTCGAGGCCGCAGTGATCCCCATCACCACCGGGGCCCAGGTGCGATCGCAGGTCAGCGAGTAATGGAACTCGCGCCGGCCGCCGCCGGCATTGACCGACACGGTCAGCGGCATCATCGGCGCGGCACGGCCGATCTCACCGACGATGGCGGTGAGGCGATCCTCGACGATGGCGCCGATCGGGGCAGTCGCGTTGGCGATCTTGAATGAGCCGGCCTGCGACGCGAGCGTGACGACGACACGCGCCTGGGTCATCGGCACCTCGATGGCGCCGGCGCCGGTCATCGGATGCCCGAAGCCGAAGACCCGGTTTCCATCCTTATAAGTGAGGGTGCCGACCGCCGAGAGGTTGAGGTCGCCGGTCGCCAGGGTCGCTCCGATCGCCGCGCCGGGGGTGAACTCGGGGAGCGGCCCTTCGGCATCGCTGTCGACGCCGCCGCCGAGAGTCGGCTCGAACCCCATCGCCTCGAACGCCGGCGCATAGGCGCGCAGCGCTTCCGGGGCGCAGCCCGCGCAGACCAGCGGCATGGCGATCGGCCGGAGGCCGAGGCTGTCGCCGGCCGCGACCGGGGTGACGGGAGCCGGCCCGGGAAAGCTCCGCGGATCGGCGCCCCGGGCGAGCCAGCCGAGGATGTCGGGAGGATGCGACGCCGCGGCGCGGGCCGGCGGCGCCGGCTTCGCGACGAGATCGAGCATGTCGCCGATCGGCGTGATCCCGGCGATCGGCTCCTTCGAGAACTGCCCGATGCGGTAGGACAGCGCCCCGAGAAGCCGGCCGTCGATGTAGACCGGGCTGCCGCTCATCCCGGCGACCACGCCGGTGAATTCGACCTTCTCCCCCTTGAGGCGCGCCAGGATCATGTCCTGCTTCGGACCGATGGCGTTCTTGAGGACGCCGAGGATCTCGACCTGGAACTCCTCGAGTCGATCCTGCTCGAACACCGTGCGCGCGATGCCCATCTGGCCGGGGCGCAGCTCGGAGACCGGATAGGTGGCGATCGGCCCCGTGGCGGCCGGCGCTTTCCCGCGTGCCGGCGGCCGCTCGATCGGGGGGGCGCCGGCGGCGGCCGTCGTGGCGGCGGTCGGCGCGGAGCGGTCGGCCGCGGGCGCGCTCACGGCGCGAATCGCACTGCCGGCGGCGAGGGCCAGGAGAATCGCGGCCGGAAGCCGGCGGAGAACGGAACCGATCACTCCCCACCTTTCGCGACCTGCTTGAGCCCATTCTTGATCGACTCCACGATGAAGTTCTGCATCGACGGGGACTGCCCCTTGACCGCGGCGTAGACCAGATGCGGGAGCTTCAGCGAGATCTGGACGCCGTCCTCCTGCAGGGTGTCGAGCCATCGGGTGAATTCGTCCCAGTGTGCCCAGGTGGTCTTCTCGATCGCTCCACGGGAATACAACTCGATCAACGTGACCTCGTCCTTGAGGCGGAAAATCACGTCCTTGGGGCTGAACTCGCGATAGTCGCTGTAGGCGAAGAATTTCACTTCCCCGGCGGTCTGGGCCTTCCCCTTGATGCTGATCTCCGGCTGCTTGTTGCAGCGCAGCATGATGTAGTCCTCGCGCCCGCGGAAGTGGAAGCCGAGGATCGGATCGGTGGTCCGATCGGTGTCGCTCGGTGTCTTCAGGGCACGATAGACGCGGCGCGCCACCTGCTCGTTGGTGCTATATGCCGCCGCGTGCTTGGCTAGGCGCTTTTGCATCCGGCGACTATAGCACGTGCCTCCGACGCCAATGGGAGGAATCACTCCCTCGAGCCGCATTCCCCCTTGAGCGTGCCCGCGGTTCGGCGTACCTGAACGTCCATGCCGTCGCGATGGTTGCCGCAGCGTCCGCTGATTCTCTCCCTGTGCGCGACGGCTCTCGCGATCGCCTCCGCGGTGGGCATCACATACGCCGCCGTCGACCCCGCCGAAGCGCTCCTCGCCGGGCTCCATCCGGACTACGCCGCGTACGTCCGCGCCGTCCGCCCGATCGCCTCGCCGAGCACACCCTCGGAATCGTCGGTCTACATGGCCCTGGTACGCCCGGCCGCCGCCGATCCGGCGCGCCGCGAGAGCGCCCCCTTCGCCGGGCCCGGGGCGAAGAACGACGTCCTTTACGACCCGGCGGTGCTCAACGGCGAGCGCAGCACCGGCTGGGTCCTTCTTCTTCTTGATCACGAATACTTCCACGCCCGTCACCTGGCCGGCGCGACCGACATGCCGCTGCCGCTCCAGAGCGGGGCCGAGGTCGAGCGTCACTTCCTCGAGGCGGCCGCGTGGGGATACACCGTGAGCGAGGCGCGCGCCGGGCACTACCCCGGCCTGCGCGAGGATGAATTCCGCGAGGCGCTCGATCGCTACGGCGATCACTACCGCGCGCTCCGGGACCTGACCCAGGACGACGCGCCGCGCCTCTGGACCTCGCTTTCCGATCCGTTGCGGGGCGCCATCGCGGCGGTCAGGACGGCCGGTTCACGGCCTCCAGAAGCTCCCGCGCTTCCTTCTGCGCCGGGTCGATCGCCAGCGATTCCTTGAGGTACTCGACCGCTCGGTTCTTCTGCCGGTCCTGCAGGTAGGCCAGCGCCAGGGCGTTGTAGAGCGTCGTGCTCCTGGCCCCTTTGCCGCGCGCCGTCTCGAGCGCCGCGATCGCCTCCTTCGGATGGTTGAGGCGCCCCTCGGCCGCCCCGAGATTCACCCACGCCTCCATGTTGTCGGCGTCCTTGGCGACCGCGCGCTTCAGGATCGCCACCGCCTCGTTGAGCCGCCCCGAGCGGCCGTACATCGCACCGAGGTTCGCCATGGTCGCGGCGTAGTCGGGATCGAGATCCATCGCCTTCCTGAACTCACGCTCCGCCCCGGGAAGGTCCTTCTTCCACTCGAGGATGATCCCCATCCAGTTGTGATGCACCACCGACTGATCGTTCAGCGCCAGTCCCTTGCGCACGATCGGTTCCAGGCCCAGCACCTTGTCGGTGTCTTTATAGAGGGTGTGCAGCTCGGACAGCGGGTCGCCGAGCGCCGGGTCGATGCGCAAGGAGGCCAGGAGCTCCTGCTCGGCGGCGGCCCGGTCGCCCGACTTGAGAAGGAGCGCGCCGAGCGCCGCGTGCGCCTCGGCCGCCTGCGGGTGGGCGGCGGTCACCGATCGGAGATACGCGAGC
>DATKFL010000504.1:0-3508 GCA_035511355.1 Dongiaceae bacterium | reverse complement strand
CGCGCCGCCACGCCGATCGACGACAGCTCATCGATCGGCGGCACCTCGATCGAGGTGCTCTTCTGCACCACCAGCCCGATGATCGACTCGGGCTCCATGTCGCGGATGAGGCTGAGGTTCTTCTTCCGGACCACCTGGAGGTTCACCACCATCTGGGGGAACACCACGGTGGACGCCAAGGGAATGACGGGGAGTTCGGCCGGGATGTCGCACTCGAGCATCTCGGCGGAGGGTTTCATGGCCGCCGGGGTGGCTCGGTCGGCGGCGGTGCGGTCCGGAGCGCCCTTCCTGCTACCCTGGCTCATCTGCACCCTCGCTCAGTCGGCGCGACGCCCCCCGGGAAAGAACCGGTAGGCAATCACCTTGTAGACGAGACGGGCGACCAGGAAGTCGCTCGCCGCGTCGCCCGGTATCGGGCGGAGTTCGTTGACGTCGAACCCCACCACCTTCTTCCGGAGGCAGAGCCCCCGGATGAAGTCCATCGTCTCGTGCCACCCCGGTCCCCCCGGCTCCGGCGTGCCGGTCCCGGGGACGATCGCGGGGTCGAAGAAATCGACGTCAATCGTAAGGTATATCTCGTCCGTGAGGCGGTCAACCAAATCCAGAGCCGCCTCGGGCGACTTGCTGAATTCCCGCGGCGGAACCACCATCAGGCGCTTCGCGCGGATGAAGTCGCCTTCCTCCTTGGACATGCTCCGGATGCCGATCTGGAGCGTCGGGATGCGTCCGGCGAAGTGCCGCATGATGCAGGCGTGGTTGTAGGCCGTCCCTTCGAACGATTCGCGGAGGTCGGCGTGCGCGTCGAGCTGCACGACCGACAGCTTCGGGTAGACCTTCTCGTAGGCCCGGATGGCGCCGATCGAGACCGAGTGCTCGCCGCCCAGGACGACCGGCATCTTCCCCATCGCGAGGTACCGGCCGACTTCCTTCTCGACCTTGGCGGCCATCACCTCGGGGGGATCGTCGTTGGACGACACCGGATCGACGGTATGGATGCCGACGTCGCCGGGCTCGAGCCCGATCTCCTCGTCGTAGATCTCCATGTGCCGCGACGCCTCGATGATGGCGTCGGGGCCGAGGGCGGTGCCCTTCTGGTAGGAGGCGGTCCGATCGTAGGGGACCGGCACCATGACGATGCGCGCCCGTTCGAGGCTGGCGAGGGCCGGGTCGAGCGCGCCGAAGCCGGGGGCGACCGGCTCGGAAGCGCTCACGGGATCAGGACGGCCGCCGAGACCACCGTCGTCCACCAGCCGCGCTTGTCGCCGATCGACGACTGGGTGATGTTGATCGTGCGGTAGATCTCGTTGCTGATCTTCCAGAGCTCCTTGCGGGTGTCGTAGCTCCCCTCGGGATCGAACTCGACGCCGGAGATCGTCGCGAGCATCTGCGCCGCCAGGTCCTCGGCGTAGTCGCCCGCCATCTCCTCGGTCTGCCCGTACGAGTGGTGCTCGCTCAGGTAGCCGTGGGTGGTCTTCTTCGCCGGCAGCGCGATCCCGACCGACGAGGCGATCAGGCGGTGCGGCTCGTTGGTCTCCGACTGGCTCATCACCACGAACACGACTTCGCCGGCGCGCAGGTACTTGAGGCCCTGGCTCTTCGGGATGATCTTGCAGCCGGGCGGGAAGATGCTGCTGACGCGGACGAGGTTGAAGTGGGCGATGCCCGCGTTCCGGAGGGCCATCTCGAAGGAGTTCAGCTTCTCCTTGTGCCGGCCCACACCCTTCGTGAGAAACATCTTTTTCGAGACGAACATCCGCGTCGTTCCTCCGCGAAATCGAATGTATCGGGGTGCGCGCCTTCCGGAGCGCCGGCACTTTATACAGAAGATGCCCGGGGGGGTCAACAGCGGATCGCGCCCCCGCGGCGCCCGGCGCGGATTTCCGACCGGGTCGCCTTGACAGCCCCGGAGGCGGGGAGGAGACTCGGCGTGCCGGGCCCGGCGTGCGGCGGCGCTCCGGCGGAGGGGACTCCGATGCCCGACGCTCCCGAGGTGCTGGAAGGGTCGTGCCTCTGTGGCCGCGTGCGCTATCGCGCGCGCGCTCCCTGGGGGGAGATGGACAACTGCCACTGCGTCGACTGCCGCAAGAGCCACGGCGCCGCCTTCGCCACCTACATCGAGGCGCGGCGCGACGGATTCG
The DNA here is from genome assembly GCA_035511355.1 of Dongiaceae bacterium. Taxonomy (GTDB): domain Bacteria; phylum Acidobacteriota; class Polarisedimenticolia; order Gp22-AA2; family Gp22-AA2; genus DATKFL01. The sequence continues at coordinate 1,370 of DATKFL010000504.1, read as the reverse complement.
AGTGGCTCGCGGGGGAGGCGGACCTCACGACCTACACGGCGGAGACCGGCACCCGGCGGTCGTTCTGCGGCATCTGCGGGTCGAACCTGACCTGCTGGGTCGACGCCGACGCCGACCTCCTCGAGATCGCCTGCGGCACGCTCGACACGCCGTTGCCGGTGCGGCCGCGCTCGCACATCTTCGTGCGCAGCAAGGCGCCCTGGTACGAGATCCTCGACGGCGCGCCGCAGTTCCGCACCTACCGCGACAACCCGTCGGAGTGAGCCCGCCGTCCGTCCCGGCGCGCCGCCGTCAGAGCGGCAGCCGCCGGAGCCGCAGCGCGTTGGCGATCACCGTGACCGACGAGAGGCTCATCGCCGCCGCCGCCAGCATCGGGCTCAGGGTCCAGCCGAGGAGCGGGTAGAAGACCCCGGCTGCGATCGGCACGCACAGGGCGTTGTAGCCGAAAGCGAACGCCAGGTTCTGGCGGATGTTGCGGAGCGTGCCGCGGCTCAGGCGGCGGGCGCGCACCAGCGCGGCGAGGTCGCCGCGCACCAGGGTCAGCCCGGCGGTGCCGATGGCGACGTCGGTGCCGGTGCCCAGCGCGATCCCGCTGTCGGCCGCGGCCAGGGCCGGCGCGTCGTTCACCCCGTCACCCGCCATCGCCACGCGGCGTCCCGCCTTTCGAAGGCTTTCGACCAGGGCCCGCTTGCCCGCCGGGTCGATCGCCGCGTGCACCGCGGCGATGCCGACCTGGCCGGCCACCGCCAGGGCGGCGGCTTCGCGGTCGCCGGTGGCGAGGACGAGGTCGAGGCCGTCGGCGACGAGCGCCGCGACCGCGGCGGCGGCGCCGGGGCGGAGCGGGTCGGCGACCGCCACGAACCCGGCCGGCCGGGAGTCGACGGCGACGAAGGCGATGGTGCGCCCCGCGGCCTCGAGCGGCCCGAGCGCCGCGTTCAGATCGTCCGGGATCGCGGCGCCGCCGAATGCGAAGCGCGCCGTGCCGATCGCGACCCGGCGCCCTTCGACGAGCCCGCGGGCGCCGCCGCCCGGCTCCGAGACGAAATCCCGGACCGCCGGAACGGTGAGCCCGCGCGCCGCCGCCTCGGCGAGGATGGCGCCGGACAGCGGATGCTCGCTCAGCGCCTCGACCGCCGCGGCCTCGGCGAGCAGCCGATCGGTGGCGCGCGCCGACTCCTCCGCGCCGTGCCCCGCGGCGACGCCGATTTCGGTGACCCGGGGACGACCTTCGGTCAGGGTGCCGGTCTTGTCGATCACCAGCACCTCGGCGCGGGCGAGGTTCTCGAGCGCCGCAGCGTCGCGCACCAGAATCCCGGCGGTCGCCCCGCGCGCCGCCGCGACCAGGATCGACATCGGCGTCGCGAGCCCGA
>DATKFL010000503.1:0-17796 GCA_035511355.1 Dongiaceae bacterium | reverse complement strand
CGTGCGCACCGCCGCGATCCGCCCGTCCGGCCCCCGGTCGAATCCGACGACCGCCGAGTCCCAGGCGACCTGCGCCCCCTGGCGGACGGCGGCGGCGAGATACCCCTCGAGAATCGCCCGTGGCCGGATGAACCCGTCGGTGGGGCAGAAGGCGCCGCCGATCACGCCGTCGCGGCAGACGGCCGGGTTGAGGCGCGCGATGTCGTCGAGGCCGACCGCGCGCGCCTCGAAAAGACCCTCGGCATGCTGCACGCGGCGGGCGGCGGCGAGCACCGCGATCGCCCCGGGATCGCCGGCGAGCCACAGGTATCCCGACGGCTCGTAGCCGGGATCGGCGCCGACCTCCTCGCGGAAGACCCGCAGCTTGGCGCGCGCCAGGAGCGACAGGCGGATGTTGATCGGCGTCTCGAACTGGGCCCGGAACCCGCCGGTCGCGGCGCCGGTGCTGCCGCACCCGGGGCCCGCTTCGCGATCGAGCAGCAGCACGTCGCGGCAACCGCGCGCGCCGAGATGCCAGGCGAGACTCGCGCCCATGACGCCGGCGCCGATCACGACGACGTCGGGCGAGGTCATCGGCGCGGCCTCGCGATGCGGCGGCTCACGCGGGTCGCGGCCGCCGCACCGCGGCGAGGCAGGCCGGCAGGAACAGGAGGGTCGCCGCGGTCGAGACCGACAGGCCGCCGATGACCGCGATCGCGAGCGGCTTCTGCATCTCGGCGCCGGGCCCGAGGCCGAACGCCAGCGGCAGGAGCCCGAACAGGGTGCACAGCGTGGTCATCAGGATGGGACGCAGCCGGGTCACCGCCGCCTCCTCGAGCGCCGCGGCCGGCGGCCGCCCCGCGGCCTCGAGACGCTGCGCGCAGTCGATCAGGATGATGCCGTTCTTCACCACCAGGCCGACGAGCAGGATGAGCCCCATGAACGACGAGACGTTCAGCGGCGTGCCGGTGAGACGCAGGAGAGCGAACGCCCCCGCAAGGGCGATCGGCGCCGCGCCGATGACCAGGAGCGCCGGCGTGAAGCGCCGGAACTGAGCCACCAGCACGGCGAGCACCAGCGCCGCGGCGATCCCCAGCACGAGGAGCATCGAGCGGAACGAGGCCTCGTAGCTCTCGCGCAGACCGCCGACCAGGTACGAGACTCCGACCGGCCAGGGGTCGAGGCGCAGCGCCCGCTCGACGTCGCGCACGCCGCCGCCGAGGTCGCGCCCCTCGAGGCGCGCGCTGACCGGCACCATCTGCTGCAGGTCCTCGCGGAACAGCTGGGCCTCGCCGGGGACCGTCTCGAGATCCGCGACCGACGACAACGGCAGCACGCCGCCGCCGGGGAGGTCCAGCGGGTAGGCCCGGATCCAGTCGAGGTCGAAGCGGTTCCGGTCGGGGAAGCGCACCCGCACGTCGACGACCCGATCCCCGTGGCGGAGCGCGGTCGCGACCCGGCCCCGGAGCCCGGTCGACAGCTGCGCGGCGACCGTTTCGGCGGTCAGGCCGGCGCGGGCGGCGCGGGTCGGATCCACCATCAGGTCGATGGTGGGATTCGAGCGCTGCGGCACCACGAGGTCGACGATCCCGGGGATCGCTTTCAGGCGCTCCGCGGTGCGGTCGGCGAGGCGGGCGAGGGTCGGCAGGTCGTCGCCGAAGATCTTCACCTCGATCGGCTCCGGGTTCCCCTCGAGATCCCCGAGCATGTCCTGCAGGAGCTGCACGAACTCGATCGTCATGCCGGGCACGTGGCTCGCGATGGCCGCCCTCTGGCCGGCGATCACCTCCTCGGAACTGCGCCGGCGCGCCGAGCGCGGCTTCAGCTTCACGACGATGTCGCCGCGGTTCTGTTCGGTGGCGAACAGGCCCAGCTCGGCACCGGTGCGGCGGGCGAAGGCGGCGACTTCGGGGGTGGCGGCGATCTCCGCCTCGAGGCGCTTCACCATGGCGTCGGTCTCGGCGAGCGAGGTCCCCTCGGGAGTCCAGTAGTCGACGACGTAGCCGCCTTCGTCCATCTCGGGCATGAACCCGGTGCCGAGCCCGAGGAAGAGCGCCACGCCTGCCGCCAGGATGGCGAGCACGCCCAGACCGACGCGGCCCGGCCGGCGCATCGACGCCGCCAGGACCCGGCGGTAGCGCGTCGCGAGCGCGCCCTCGTCGCGCGGCGGCCGGCCGGCGTCGGGAAGGAAGCGCGCCGCCGCCATCGGGATGAACAGCACCGCGTAGAGGAAGGAGATCAGGAGCGCCGCGGTCAGGGTCAGCGACAACGCGGAGAAGAACTGCCCGACCACGCCGCGCAGGAGGAGGAGCGGGGCGAACACCACCACGGTGGTCAGCGTCGATCCGACGATGGCGGCGAACAGCTCGCTCGTGGCGCGCGCTGCGGCGACCCCGACCGCCTCCCCGGCGGCGCGATGCCGCTGGATGTTCTCGACCACGACGACCGCGTCGTCGATCACCAGGCCGATCGAGATCGCCAGCCCGCCGAGGGACATCAGATTGATCGTCCCGCCCGCGAGCTTCAGGAGGAAGAAGGTGGGCGCCAGCGTGAGCGGCAGGGAGAGCGCCGCGAGCGCGGTCACCCGGCCGTCGCGCAGGAAGACCAGGAGCACGAGGATCGCGAGGCAACCGCCGATCAGGATCGCGTCGCGCACGTTGGCGACCGCGTCGCGCACGAACGCGGCGAGGTCGTAGGTGATCTGCAGGTGGACGCCGGGCGGGAGCGCCGGCCGGTACGCGGAGAGCGCCTTCCAGACGCCGTCGGCGATCTCGAGCACGCTGCCGTGCACCTGGGGGGTGACGCTGATCAGGGCCGCCGGGGCGCCGTTGCCGGAGACCAGCATGACCGGGTCGGCCACCCCGTCGCGCACCTCGGCGAGGTCGCCGACCGCGATCGGGGTGTCTTCGCGGAACGCGACCACGACGCGGCGCAGATCGTCGAGGTCGGTGATCCCGGCGGTCGCCAGGAGCAGGTACTGGCGGCCCTCCTTCGGCAGCCGGCCGACGGAGACCACGCGGTTGGTGGCGTCGAGCGCGTCGGCGACCTCGGCCAGGGTCACCTTCGAGGCGTTCAGGCGGTCGGGGTCGACGATGACCGCGATCTCGCGCTCCTGGCTGGCCAGCACCTCGACCCCGGCCACGCCGGCGACCCGGCTCAGGAGCGGCCGGAGGGTGTAGACCGCGAGGTCGCGGAGATCGACCGGCGGGAGGGAGCCGGTCAGGTTGAGGCTCAGGATCGGGAAGAGCGAGGGGGTCATCCGCTCGACCACCACCTCGGCCCCTTCCGGCAGACCGACGCGGATCGCGTCGATCCGTCCCTGCATGATCTGCAGCGCGTGGCGCATGTCGGTCTCGGGCTGGAACAGGACCGAGATCTCGGCGGCGCCGCGGATGGTCTTCGAGCGCACCCGGCGCGCCCCCGGCACGGTGCGCGCCGCCTCCTCCAGCGGGCGGGTCAGGGCCAGCTGCATCATGCGGGGCGACAGGTCGCCGGCCTTCGCCACGATCTGGATGCGCGGGAACTCGACCTCGGGGTAGACGCTCGACGGCAGGGTCGCCATCGCGTACACCCCCGCCGCGGTCAGGAGCAGAGTGGCGAGCAGGACGACGCGGCGGTGCCGCGCGGCGAAGTCGAACAGGGTCACGGACGGGCCGTCAGGTGCGCGCGGGCGCCGAGGCCGCTCAGGTTCGAGACCAGCACCCGCTGCCCCTCGGCGAGCCCCGTGAGCACCTCGACCGCGTCCGGGGTCTCGAGCCCCAGGGTCACCGGGGTGCGCACCGCGTCGTCGCCGTTCACCACGTACACCGCGGTGCCGTCGTCGCCGCGGCTGATCGCGGCGGGCGGCACGGCGAGCGCCGCCGCGCGGCGCGCCAGGGTCAGGCGCGCCTCGGCGAACATCCCGACCTTGAGGACGCGGTCGGGGTTGGCGACCCGGATGCGGACCAGCGCGGAGTTGGTGCCGGGATCGACCGCCGGAGTGACCGCGACCACCGCCCCCTCGAAGGTGCGATCGGGCGCGGCCTCGGTGCGCACGGTCGCCTGCTGTCCGACCACGACCCGGGCCAGCCGATCGGCCGCGACGTGCGCCGCGATCTCGACGGCCTCGACGTTGGCGACCTCCACCACCGGCTGCGAGGCGCTGCCGTCGACCTGCTCGCCGACGCCGACGAATCGCCGGAGCACGTGACCGTCGATCGGCGACCGGATCTGCGCGCGGTCGAGCTGCCGTTCGGCCATGCTGAGCGCCGCCTCGGCCTGCTCCAGACCGGCCGCGGCGGCGGCGCGCGCGGCGCGCGCGTCCTCGACCTCCTTGCCCGCCGCGATGCCGCGATCGAACAGCCGGGAGACCCGGGCCAGGTCGAGATCGGCGTTCTCGAGGCGCGCCGCCGCCTCGGATCGCCCCGCGCGCGCCTGGCGCCGCTGGTCCACGAGCGGCTGCGCGTCGATGGTCGCCAGCACCTGGCCGGCGCGCACCGGATCGCCCTCGGCGACCCGCATCGAGGTCACCCGGCCGCCGACCAGCGGCGCCAGGCGCACGTCGGCGTTCGGCAGGGCGGTCACGGCGCCGCGCACCAGGAGCGGCTCGATCAGGTCGCGACGCGCGACCGCGACGGTCTCGCCGGCGATGGTGGGGACCGCATCGGAAGTCATCTCCTCCGCGTCCTTGCCGGCGGGATGGCCGCACGCCGGAGCACCCAGCGCCAGAAGACACGCGGCGGCGAGGAGCGGCCGGCGCGTCCGGCTACTCGAGCGGTGTGCCAAGCACGTCCTCCAGGTCGGCCAACGCCGATTGCAGCGAGACCTGCGCCGCAATCGCCTCGTGCCGGACGTCGCGCAGGCTGCGCTGGGCCTCGAGCAGGGTGAGCAGGGTCGCGCGCCCCAGCCGGTACGATTCCTCGGCGAGGGCGCCGATCTCCTCCGCGGTCGGCAGCAGCGTCGTGCGGTAGGCGAGCGCCTGCTCCGCCTGGGCCTGCGCGCGCCCGACGGCGGCGCCGGCGCGCGCCTCGATGGCGCGCTCGAGCGCCTGCTGGCGCAGCGACGCCTGGGTGCGGCGCACCTGGGCTTCGTCGATCTCCCCCTGGTGACGGGAGAACAGCGGCACGCCGATCGCGATCGCGGCGCGCAGCCCCGGATCCTCGAACTCGTCCGGCGCGTCGTACAGGGCGCCCACCGACAGGACCGGGGTCGGGTACCGATCCCGCTTCAGCATCTCGAGGCGCCGGTCCTCGATGGCGACCGCGCGCTCCGCGGCCCGCAGGTCGGCGTTCGCGGTGCCGGCGAGCAGCGCGGCGCGTTCGGCGCTCGGCAGCGCCGGCGCATCCCCCAGATCGCCGGCGAGGGTCACGGGCGCCTCCGGGGGGCGCGCGAACAACGCGTTGAACTCCGCCAGCGCGGCGCGCCGATCGGCCTCGGCGAGATGTACGTCGGCCTGGGCGCGCCCGACGCCGAGCGTCGCCTGCATCACCTCGATGCGCGGCGCGGCGCCGGTCTCGAAGCGCGCCTCGGCCGCCTCGCGCACCCGGCCGGCGGCGTCGAACGCGGCGCGCGCCAACCGGGCGCTCTCGGTGGCGGCGAGCAGGCCGTAGTGGCCGCCGCGCACCCGCCGGCGGAGCGCGAGGAGGGCGGCGCGATCGTCGACGTCGGCGAGCGTCGCCGTCTCGCGCGCCAGCGCGACCCGGCTGCCGCGCTTGCCGATCTCGATCGGCAGGTCGAGCGAGAAGGTGCGGTGCGGCGTGTCGTCCGAGGTCTCGAAGGAGAATTCGGGGTTGGGCGCGAGACCGGCGGTGCGCACTTCCGCGGCGCGCAGATCGCGCCCCAGCCGCGCGGCGCGATAGTCGAGGTTGTCGGCGACCGCCAGCGCACAGGCCGCCTCGAAGGTCAGCGGGGTCGCGCCGAAGTCGGCGACCGGCGCCGGCGGCGGGGCGGGCTCGGTCGCGCCGGCGGCGGCGCGCGCCGCCGGCACCGACAGGAACGCCGCCACCAGGAGCGCGGCCGCGGGCGGCGGGAAGGCTCGCATCAGGCGTCGGGACCGGTGCAGACAGGCGCAGGGTCGGGCAGGGTCACGATGGGCTCCGGCCGCGGGCGAAACAGCGGGCATTCTAGCGCGGATCGCCCCGCCGGGCGGGAGGCCGCGGGCGCGCCGTTCAGCCGACGATCGCCATCGCCTCCATCTCGCACAGCCACTCGGGGCGGCAGATGGCGGCGACGCACAGGGTGTGCGGGATCGAGGCCGGGAGGCCGGCATCGCGGCAGGCCGCAAGGACGACGTCGCGGTCGGCGGCCGACTTGAGATAGGTCACCGCCTGCGCCACGTCGCGCAGCGACCCCCCCTGGCCGGCAAGGAGCTGCTCGACGTTCAGGATCATCCGCCGCGCCTGGCGTTCGGGGTCTCCCGGATGCGCCACCCGTCCTTCGCCGTCGATGCTCGCGGTGCCGGACAGATAGAGCACGGCGCGCCGTTCCAGGTCGACGCGCAGGCCGCGCGAGAAGTCGGAGCCGTACGATGGCGCCTCGTTCATCGTCGGCGCGGAGATCGTCCTGAGCCCCAGGACCCCCTCGCCTCGCCAGGCGATCAGGTCGAGGCTCAGCCGCCGGTCGGGCGGATGCGGCCGGCCGGCGATGCCGGTGCTCGCCGGGAGCCGCCGGAGCGCGCGCGCGGTCACGAAGTCGCGCCGCGCGTGGTTGAACTCGGCATAGTCCCGGCCGATCTCGGCGAGGAAGATCCAGGTGCGCGCGACGTCGTCGAACCCGAATCCCTGGGTCGCGAGACCGGCTTCGGCGCGCGCCAGGGCGGCATCCGCCTGGCTCCGGAAACCGAGCGCGTCGCCGGGCGCGCCGCCGACCAGGCCGGCCAGGTGCAGGCGCTCGGTCGTGACCCCGAGCACGATCCCGCCGGTCGCCCCGGGCGGCAGGCCGGCCGCCGCCGCGCGCCGCGTCGCCGCACCGCCGCCGACGATCGCCAGGGCCTGGATCTCGATCGCCTGCCCGGATCGCGCCGGCGGCTGCTCGAGAAGGGTGATTGCCGGCCCCGCCGCGCCGCCGAAACGACGCCGCGCCGCGGCGCCCGCCTCGGCCGCATGCGCGCCGAGATCGCGCAGGAACAGCCGCGCCGCGACGATGTCGGCCGGCCGCGCCCCGTGCGCCGCGAGCGCCCCCTCGAGCGCCTCGAACGCGCCGTCGATCTGGGTCGCGGCGCCGGCAGCGTCCGAGCCCGGGCGCGCCGCGACATGGATCTCGGTCCAGTCCGGCAGGTCGATGCGCGCGATCTCGGTGCGGGCGGCGTCGCTCATGAGCCGCCAAGGATACCCGACCCCGTCACTCCGGCGCGCCGATGGTGCCGCCGTCGGTGCCGGCGCCCCGGTTCGGGCTCCGGGGCTCGAGCCGGAAATCGCGCGCCGCGCTCTTCACGAACAGCGGGTCGGCGACGATCGAGTGCGCGTCCCTCCCGGAGAACTCGCGCCAGGCGGCGAGCGTCTCGAACCGGCGCCAGGTGCCGGGCTGCTCTTCGTAATAGATGAGCGCCTTCGACGGGACCTTCAAGTGTTGATCGATCGGGCGGGGTTCGATACGGTCGGCCACGGTCCCCTCCGGGAGGGTGCGCAGCGTCATGCCGTAGTTGTTGTGATCGCAGTCGAACCGCGCCAGGAGATCACGCCCCGCCGCGGTCTCGACGATCAGGAGCGCGTCATTCCCCTGGAAGGCGAGGCTGTTGTCGCGCAGCACCGCCCCCGCGAGCGAGAAGATGAAAACCACGCCGCCATAGAGGTTGCCGACCGCGGTGTTGCGGCGGATCACGGCTCCCGGGCTGCGGTAGAGGTAGAGGCCGCGCTCCTGTGCGAACAGGATGTTTCCCTCCGCGGTGAGGCGCTCCGAGCGGTTCACCTCGATGCCATTGCCGCTCGGCCAGGTGCCGGCCCATGGCGCGTTCCAGACGCGGCAGCCGGCGACCACGACGTCGGGCGATTCGGTGAGGCGGATTCCCGCCGTCCGGTACCAGCGGATTTCGAGATCGCGCAGCACGACGAACGGCGCGCCGTCGAGATCGATGAGAACGTCGTGCCGGCGCTGGCCGTCGAGGACGACCGTGCCCGGGGTCTCCGCCCGCAGCGTGATCGGCTTGCCCGGTTCGCCGCCCCGCGTGAAGCGCACCGGGTCGGCGTACAGCCCCGCGCCGACCAGGATGGTGTCGCCCGGCCCGGCCCGGTCGACGGCTTCCTGGATCGTGCGCAGCGGCTCCTGCGCGCCGCCTGCCGCCCCGTCGCGTCCCGCCTCCGCGACGTGCCAGGAGCGCGGCGCATGCGCCTCGGGCGTCGCGGCCGCGGCCGCGGGGCGCGCATCGCCGGCCGCCGGGGCGACCGGCGCGGCGCTCTCCGCCCCGGCGGCGCCCGGCCGGGGGGTGCGGCGCCCGAACGGCGTGCGGGTATCCGACCGCCGCTTCGGCTTGGCGCGGGCGGCGGAGCCGGCGACAGGGGCGGCGGCCGCGCCCGGTCCGGGCGACGCAAGAGCGCCGATACCGTCCCCCGCGGTCGAGGCGCCGAGACAGGCGCTCTCCGGGCCGAGGCGAAAATCCTCCGCGGCGACATCGACGAAGCGCGGATCGCCGAGCACGCCGCCCGGCTCCTGCACCGACGCCGGGCCGCCCTTCCAGGGGGCGTAGCAGTTGCCGCCGACGCCCCGGGGCTTCGCCGCCTGCGGGAACTGGAGCGGCGCGGCGAACCGGTCCAGGACGTTGGCGCGGATGATCGTCCCGGGATCCCAGACGGTGAAGAGGAAGCCGATCCCGGCGTCGGCGCCGACCAGGGTGTTGCGTTCGACCCAGGCGGGAGCGGCGACCGCCTTGTACAGGAGCCCGTTGCCGAACCCCACCGCCAGGTTGCCGCGCACGAGGGCGCCGCGCGCCGGGTCGTAGAACTGGATGCCGGTGTCGTCCTGCGCGTAGGTCGGCACCTGGTAGGCGTCGCGCCGCTTGAACAACCGGCTCCCTTCGACGCGTGCCTCCGCGCCCGTGACGTAGACGCCGCAGCCGAGGTCGCGCCCGGTGAGCCGGAGCACCGCGGCCCGATCGCCGGCCACCGAAAGCCCGATTGCCGCGTTCTCGACCGTGACGTCCTCGAGGCTCACGTCGTCGGCGTCAACCTGGACGCCGGTGCTGTACTTGGCGCGCGCGAGAAAATTCCGGAAGGCGAGGCCGCGCACCGTCACCCGCGGCCGGAGAATCGTCAGCCCCTGGTCGTCGAGGCTCCGGCGCGCGCTGCCACGGCGCGCCCCTTCCGGGGGATGGAGGAGAAGCCGCCCCCCGTCGAGGAGCACGGTCCCGGGGAAGCGCGCGACCGCGGCGGCGTCGGCCGCGTACCGGTAGCGCACGCGCGCTTCGGGATCGAAGACCGCCGGCGGTTCGCCGCCGGCGCTTCCCGCTTCGCAGGAATAGAGGTCGTCACCGCCGCGCACCCGGTCGAGCCGCGGCAGCGGCACCGACCCGTCGAAGACGACCTCGGCGCCCTCGGCCGGGTGGATCAGCAGGGGAGCGGGCGTCGACGCGGGATCGCGCGGCGCGGGGATCGTGAGACTGCCGCGGTAGGTGCCGGCGGCGAGGATCACCTCGGTGACCGAGGCGTCCCCCGCCAGCCGGTCGCCGAGCGTCGTCGGCGAGTCGGACGGCGTGAATCGCAGGACCTGCCCGCCGCCGGAACCGCCCCGCGCCGGATTTCCCGCGGCGCGCCCGCGCGCCCAGGCGATCGCCGGCTCGACCCACTCGGCGAGCGGCCGGTACAGGAAACCATGCCGGAGACCGGTCTCGAGCCGGATCTCGGCGCGACGCCCCATCGACGTCGATCGATCGAAGAGGGGTCCGCACGATCGTCCCAGGGAGTCGCTGGCCTCGTAAATCGACAGGACGTCGCCGTGCAGGCCGCCCGCGAAACCGCGGTCGGTGTCGTCGCCGCAGATCCCCATCACCACGTAGCCGACGCCGGAGAGATCGAGTCGGTTCGACACCAGGAGAGTGATCCACGCCCCCATCGAGGCGCCGACGACGGTGAGGTGCGCCGGCGGCACGCCGGCCGCCGCGAGGCCGCGGACCTGCGCCACCACCTGGTCCGCGTAGGCCTCGGCTTCGGTGCCGCGCGGTCGCGCCTCGCTGATGACGGTGACGCCGGTCGCCGCGAGTCGCGCCAGGATCGGGTCGTAGAGATAGGGGCCGTAGTCGGGGCTGACTGCCTGCCGGCCCTGCTCCTGAACGATCCGTCCATGCAGATAGAAGAGGTAGGTGGCGGCCGGGTCGGGCGCCGCGGGCGGCGCCGCCAGGATCACCGGCGCCGGCCGGTCGCCGTCCGCCGCCGCCCCGAAGCGGAGGATCCCTCCGGCAAGGAGAACCGCGAACGAGATTCCGGCGGAGCGCGATCGCATCGGATGCGGCCCGCGGCGTCCCCTCGGGGCGGCGCGGGGCCGCGGAGAGACTAGCACTGGCCGCGCCCTTGAGCCGATCGCCCGGGTGGGTGTAGGCTGCGCCGGAAAAAAACCCACGCGACGGAGACAACCTGCCGGCGGACGCCTGCGTCAAGGGCGGTGCCCGCGCGGAGTCCCACGGGGAGGCGTGCCATGGGTCGGCCCGATCCGCATTCGTACTTCGATCCCGATCAGCCGCGCGTGCGCCGGCTGCGGCTGAAACTGGACGTTGATTTCGCCGCCCGCCGGATCGACGGCGTCGTGCTCCTCGAGCTGACCTCTCCGTCCGGAGGCGCGCTCGACCTCGACACCAAGGGGCTCGAGATCCTCGCGGTCGAGACCCCGGACGGCCGGGCGGTCCCGCACACTCTCGGCGCCGAGGAGCCGATCCACGGCCGGCGCCTGCGCCTCGACCTGCCGGCCGGCGCGCCGGCGGTGGGCATCCGGTACCGCACCGCGCCCGAGGCGATCGCGTTGCAGTGGCTCGCGCCGGAGCAGACCGAGGGACGGCGGCATCCATTCCTGTTCAGCCAGTGCCAGGCGATCCATGCGCGCACGGTCGTGCCGATCCAGGACTCGCCGCGCGCCCGCGTCACCTACACGGCCGAGGTCACGGTGCCCGATCCGCTCGCGGCGGTGATGTCGGCGGGGCCCGCCGGCGTGCGACCGGGTCCGCGCCCGGCGACCCGCACCTTCCTGTTCGAGATGCCGCAGCCGATCCCGTCCTACCTGCTGGCGCTGGCGGTCGGCGACCTCGAGGCGCGCGACCTGAGCCCGCGCTCGCGGGTCTGGGCGGAGCCGGCGACCGTCGACCGCGCCGCGTGGGAGTTCGCGGAGATCGAGTCGATGATCCTCAAGGCCGAGGGGCTGTTCGGCCCCTACGAATGGGATCGCTACGACATGCTGGTCCTGCCGCCCTCGTTCCCCTACGGCGGCATGGAGAACCCGCGCATGACCTTCCTGACGCCGACCCTCCTGGCGGGAGACCGGTCGCTGGTCGACGTCGTGGCGCACGAGCTGGCGCACTCCTGGACCGGCAACCTGGTGACCAACGCCACCGCCGAGCACTTCTGGCTGAACGAAGGGACGACGGTCTACGCCGAGCGCCGCATCCAGGAGGCGCTGCACGGCGAGGAGGCGGCCTCCCTGTCGTGGGCCATCGGGCAGACGGCGCTCGATCAGGAGCTGGAGCGCTTCGCGAAGGAGCCGGAGCTGACCAAGCTGCGGCAGCACCTCGAGGGGATCGACCCGGACGACGCCTTCTCGTCGATCCCCTACGAGAAGGGGGCGCGGCTCTGGGCGCTGGTCGAGCGCACCGCCGGGCGCGCCACCTTCGACCCGGTCCTGCGCGACTACATCGCCACCTTCCGGTTCACCTCGATCACTTCGGACGACTGGCTCGGCTTCATCGAATCGCGCCTGCCGGGGGTCCTGGGCAAGATCAACGCGCGCGCCTGGCTCGACGAGCCGGGGATTCCCGCCAACGCGCCGGTGTTCCGATCGAAGCGGCTCGAAGAGCTGACCGCGCTGGCCGGGGGCTGGGGCGGCGGAACCCGCCCGACGCCGGAGGCGAGCGGCCGCTGGACCCCGAGCGAGATGCTGGTCTATCTGCAGAGGCTGCCGCGCGAAATGGACCGCGCCGCCTGCGCCTGGCTCGACGAGAGCTACGGCCTGACCCGGCGCGGCAACTACGAGATCCTGGTCGAGTGGCTGACCATCGCCGCGGGCTCCGACTACGAGCCGGTCTTCCCGCGCGTGCGCGAGGTGCTGACCCGGGTCGGGCGGATGAAGTACCTGCGGCCGCTGTATGGCGCGCTCGGGCGCCACCCGCGCACCCGCGACCTTGCCCGCGCGATCTTCAAGGAGGCCAGCCCCGGGTACCACGCCCTGTCGCGCCGCGTGGTGGAGAGCGTGATCGAGAAGTACGCCGCATGAGCCGGCCGGCGGAGCCGTCGTCGCCGTCCGCCTCCGAAGAGGTCCGGCTCCCCGACAACGCCTTCCGGGAACTGCAACCCGGCGAGACCTACCAGCCGGTGGTGCCGGTCAACGCACCGGTGCCCGAGATCACCACGCGATCGATCGTGCAGGGGTTCTTCTGGGCGGTGGTCTTCTCGGCGGCCGCCACCTACATCGCGCTCAAGCTGGGGCAGGGAATCGAGTCGGCGATCCCGATCTCGATCCTGGCGGTCGGCGTGTCGGTGGCCGCGGAGCGCTGGATGAAGCGGCGCGGTTCGACGCTCCTGGAGAACATCAACGTCCTCGCCATCGGCGCGACCTCGGGGATCGTCGCCGGCGGGTCGGTCTTCACGATGCCGGCGATCTACATCCTCGGCCTCGAAGGGCGGTCGTCGTTCTTCCAGATCTTCCTGGTGCCGCTCCTCGGCGCCGTCCTCGGCGTGCTGCTCCTGGCGCCGTTCCGCCGCTATTTCGTGCGCGACCTGCACGGCAAGCTGCCGTTCCCCGAGGGGCGCGCCACGACCGAGATCCTGGTCGCCGGGAAGCGCGGCGGCGCCAGCGCCGTGGTGCTGTCGTACTCCGCGGTGTTCGCCGCGGCCTTCGACTTCATGTCGACCTCCATGCATGCCTGGTCCGACACCTTCACGACCGCGGCGATCGGCGCGCTCGACGGCTTCACCGGCCGGGTCAAGGCGGTGTTCACCATGAACACCTCGGCGGCGGTGATGGGTCTCGGCTACATCATGGGGATCGAGTACGCCCTGATCATCATGGCCGGGTCGGTGACCTCGTTCCTGATCCTGGTGCCGATGTTCGGCTACGTCGGCCAGTACGTCACGACGCCGGTCCCGCCCGGCACCGAGGCGCTCGCGGTCCTCGCCCCCGACGCGATCTTCCGGCTGTACGTCCGGCCGATGGGTGTGGGCGGGATCTTCGCCGCCGGGATCATGTCGATCATCAAGATGTCGCCGGTGATCCTCGAGGCGACCCGGCAGGCGTTCGGCGAGGTGGGGCGACTGGTGCGCGGCATGGGCGCGCGCGCCGCGGGGGGCGGACCCGCCGCCGCGGCCGACCTGCCGCGCACCGAGCAGGCGCTGCCGATGTCGGCCAACCTTCTCGGCCTCCTCGGGGTGCTGGTCGCGATCTTCCTCTACTTCCGGTTCTCGGTCCTCGCCGCCGAGCCGCGGGCCACGGCGATCGCGGCGGTGTCGGCGCTGATGACCGTCGGCATCGCCTTCCTGTTCGCGTCGGTCTCCGCCTGGGCGATCGCGGTCATCTCGATCACCCCGATCTCCGGCATGACCCTCACGACGCTGATCGTCACGGCGGTGGCGCTCTCGGCGATGGGTCTCTCCGGGCCCGGGGGCATGCTCCAGGTCCTGCTCGTGGGGGGGGTCGTCTGCACGGCCCTGTCGATGAGCGGGTCGCTGGTGACCCAGTACAAGATCGCCTACTGGCTGGGCGCGACGCCCCGGCGGATCGAGATCTCGAACCTGGTCGGGGCGGTGGCGGCGTCGGCCTCGACGACCCTGGTCATCCTCCTGATGGCGAAGGTGTACGGCTTCTCGCCCGGCCCGGCGCACCCGAACGCCCTGCCGGCGCCGCAGCCGAACGCGCTCGCCGCGGTCCTGCAGGGCGTGATGGGGAACGCGGAGACCCCGTGGTTCCTGTACGCCGTCGGCGGCCTGTTCGCGCTCACCAGCCAGATGGTCGGGGTCTCGGGGCTGGCGTTCGCGCTCGGCATGTACCTGCCGATGGAGCTGAACTCGCCGCTCGTGCTCGGGGCCTTCATCGCGTGGCTCCTCGAGCGATCTTCCAAGGACCGGCCGCTCGCCAAGGGACGGCACGAGAAGGGGACGCTGATCGCCTCCGGCTTCATCGCCGGCGGGGCGCTCATCGGAGTCTTCGCGGCGGTGCTGCGGTTCATCGACGACCAGCGCGGCACGACCATCATGGACTGGCTCGACCTCACGCGCCTCGGCGGGATCGGGCCGCTCCTCTCGGCCTGGGGGAACTGGCTGGGGCTCGCCGCCTACCTGCTCCTGGGATTGCTGGTCTATCTCGACGGCCGCCGGGCCGATCCCGTATAACCCGCTCCTGGAGGGGCCTGCAGGCGAAAACGAGGGCCGCGATTCGAGCCTCGATTTGCCTCCGGGGCGGTCGTCTTCTAGCATTCCGGCCGTCCCTGTGGGCCCATCCCGGGCCCTGTCCTGACACCAAGGAGGAGCGTGGTATGAAGAACAAGTCGATCCTGATGGCCGTGCTGGTGATCGCCGCCCTGGCCGTGGCGCCGCTCGGAAGCGCCTTCGCCAGCGAGGGGACCAAGACCCACCAGCTCACCGCGACCATCGTCTCGATGGACGCGAAGGCGCACACGATCACCTTCACGACCGACTCGGGCGAGCAGAAGACCGCGCCGGTGATGGGCAAGGCGATCTCCGAGCTGAAGTCGGTCAAGGCCGGCGAGAAGGTCACGCTGACCTGCACCGACAAGGCGACGGGCGAGCACGAGGGCGTTTCCGACATTCACGCCGTGGCGGCGGCCAGCGCCAAGAAGTAAGCGGTCTTATTCTCGAGATTATCGGGGGCGGGGCGCCCGGCTTCGGCCGGGGCCCCGCCCCTTCCTCTTTTTATAGCGACGCCGCCGGGCCTTCCGCCTTGACTCACCCGGAGGGGATCACAATATTGACGCGCCGGAGGGGTCCGGTCCCTCCGGAGGTCGATTGTGCGCACATGCCACGGCGCCCGCGGCGCCCGGCGGGTCCTGGTGATTCTGGCCGTCCTGGCCGTGTCGCTCGCGACGAGCGCGGCGGCCGGGAAGGAGCCTGCCGGCCCCGATCTCGGCGCGCTCTCGCTCGAGCAGCTGATGGACGTCGAGGTGGTCTACGCCGCCTCGAAGGTCGAGCAGGACCCGCGTGAGGCCCCCGCCTCGGTCACCCTGATCACCGCCGCGGAGATCCGCGCCTTCGGGTACCGCACCCTCGGCGACATCCTGCGCGGCGTGCGCGGCTTCTTCATCACCTACGATCGCAACTACACCTACGTCGGTGCCCGCGGCTTCGACCGGCCGGGCGACTACAACTCCCGCCTCCTCCTCCTGATCGACGGGTATCGCGTCAACGACCATCTCTACGACGCGGCCTACATCGGCCCCGAGATGATGCTCGACGTCGATCTCATCGACCGCGTCGAGGTGGTGCGCGGCCCTTCGTCGTCGCTCTACGGCGCGAGCGCCTTCTTCGGCGTCATCAACGTGATCACGCGCGACCCGGCGGCGCGTCCCGGCGTCGAGGTCGCCGCCGGCGCCGCGTCATGGCGCGCCTTCGAGGGGAAGGTCGACTACGCGCACCAGTTCGCCGAGCGCTGGTCGATGCTGGCCTCGGCGTCGGGTTACTCGAGCGACGGCCAGGATCTCTTCTACCCGGAGTACGACGACCCCGCCACCAACAACGGCGTTGCCGAGGGGGTCGACGACGAGTCGTACGCCCGCTTCTTCTGGAAAGCCTCCGCCGGCCACTGGAATTTCCAGGTCCTCGGCGGATCGCGCGACAAGACGATCCCGACCGGCTCGTTCGGCGCGGTGTTCAACGACCCGCGCAACCAGACGACCGACGACTCGATCTACGCCTCGGCCCGCTGGCGCAACCGGATCGCGGGGCAGGTCGACCTCGACGCGCGGCTGTCGATCGACGACTACGGCTACCGCGGCGACTACGTCTACGACCAGGGAACGCCCGGGAACCCGCTGCTGGTGGTCAACCACGATCGCGCCGACGTCACCTGGTGGGTGGCGGAGGTCGATGCCACGCGCCGCTTCGGGACGCGCCAGCGCCTGAACGGCGGGATCGAGTCGCGCGGCAGCCTCGACCAGCGCCAGCGCAACTTCGACGCCGCGGTCACCTACTTCGACGACGACCGCAACACCCGGGCGGTCGGGGTGTTCGTCGAGGACGCGATCGATCTCGGGTCGGACGTTACCCTGAGCGCCGGGGTGCGGTACGACCACTACGACACCTTCGGCGGCACCACCAATCCGCGCCTGGCGCTGGTCTGGGCGCCCGGGGCGAAGACGGCGGTGAAGCTCCTCTACGGCAGCGCCTTCCGCGCTCCAAGCACCTACGAGCTGTACTACGTCGACGGCTTCAGCCAGAAGGCGAACCCCGACCTCCAGCCGGAGACCATCCGCACCACCGAGCTCGCGGTGGAGCATCGGTTCTCGCCGGCTCTCCGTCTCACGGGATCGGCCTACGTGTATCGCATCGACGACCTGATCACCCAGACGATCGACCCGGGGGACGGGCTCCTGCAGTTCCTGAATCTCGACGCGGCGCGGGCGCGCGGCTACGAGGTGGAGCTCGCGGGTCGGACCCGACGCGGCTGGCAGGCCTCGTTCGCGTACGCCTACCAGACGACCGAGGACGAGGCCACCGGCGAGCGGCTGACCAATTCGCCGCGCGGCCTGGCGCAGTTCCACCTGATCGTCCCCGCCGCGAAGGGACGGATCACGACCGGCTTCGAAGCGATCTACGAGACCGATCGGTTCACCCTGCAGCGCAACCGGGTCGACGACTACCTGCTCGGCAACCTGACGATCACCGGCCGGATCATCCCCGACCGGCTCGAGCTGCAGGGGAGTCTCTACAACATCTTCGACGCGGATTACGGCGACCCGGGCGCCGGCGAGCATCTCCAGGACGTCATCGATCAGGACGGCAGGAGCGCGCGGCTGCTCCTCCGGTGCCGATTCTGAATGGAGCGGCGGCCGGCGCGACGCATCGCGGCGGAGGGGCTCGGGCGGCTCGGAGCGGCGGCCTGCCTGGCCGGACTCGGGACCTTGCTGCTCGCCGCGCCGCCGGTGTCGCAGGGGAACGGGCCGCGCGTCGTGAACGGCACCGCGGCGCCGGCGGTGTCCCCCTCGTCGCCGGCGCCCGCCCCCTCGCCGGCCCTGGAGAGCGCCCCGGTCGCCGAGGTGAAGGCGGCCTTCGTCCTGAACTTCGTGCGCTTCACCACCTGGCCGGATCGCGCCTTCCCGGACCGGCAGGCGGCGATCGTCGTCGGCCTGGTGGGGCGCGGCGAGTTCTCGGAGGCGGTCGAGACGGCGCTCCGGAACCGCGTCGCCCAGGGGCGGCCGCTCGCCGTCCGGCGGCTGTCGGAACGCTCGCCGCTCGATCCGCCCCCGCACCTGATCGTCTTCGACGGCGGCGCGGCGGCGCGGCTCCCGGCGATGCTCCTCGCGCTCGGCGACGCGCCGGTCGCCACCGTCGGCGACGTTCCGGGGTTCTGCACGCGCGGCGGCCTGTTCAACCTGTTTCTCGAAGAGGAGCACGTGCGGTTCGAGGTGAACACCGACGCCGCCGACGGACGCGGGCTGAAGTTGAGCTCGTCGCTCCTGCGGCTCGCCCGGCGCGGCCCGAC
>DATKFL010000502.1:0-7595 GCA_035511355.1 Dongiaceae bacterium | reverse complement strand
GAAGGTCAGGGTGAAGCGGCCGAGCGTGAACGACTCGCCGCGCGCCAGGACGGCGGTCGCCTCCTGCTTGAAGACGCTCGACCCGGTGATCCCGACCATGATCAGGATGACGCCGAGGTGCACGACGAACCCGCCGTAGCGCCGCTTGTTGCGGTCGACCAGGCTCCAGAAGGCGGACGGGCCGCGCTCGCCGGTCGCCTTCATGCGGGCGCGGGTGCCCCAGTAGAACTCCATCACCGTGGTGGCGGCGACGAAGGCCGACAGGCCGAACGACACCAGCGCGTAGGCGTCGCGCACGCCGGCGGCGAACAGCAACGCCGCGGTCAGGATCCCGGTGCCGAGCGGCAGTCGAATCTTGTCGAGGAGCTTCTCGGGCGTCGCGCGCCGCCACGCGATGATCGGGCAGATGGCGACCAGCGTCATCAGCGCGAACGCGATCGGCACCATGATCTCGTTGAAGAAGGGCGGCCCGACGGTGATCTTCACGCCGCGCACCGCCTCCGAGAGGATCGGGAAGAGGGTTCCCCACAGGACCGCGAAGGCGGCGCCGACCAGGAGCAGGTTGTTGAACAGGAAGGTGCTCTCGCGCGACACGAACGAGTCGAGCCGGTGCTCCGCCTGCAGGAGCGGCAGCCGGTGGATGAGGAGCCCGACCGAGACGATCGCCGACAGCCCCAGGAATCCCGCGAACATCGGCCCGATGTCGGAGCGGGTGAAGGAGTGCACCGACGAGATCACCCCGCTCCGCGTGATGAACGTCCCGAGGATCGACAGGAGGAAGGTCATGATCACGAGCGCCAGGTTCCAGACCCGGAGCATCCGCTTGCGCTCCTCGATCATCACCGAGTGCAGGAAGGCGGTGGCGGTGAGCCACGGGATGAGCGACGCGTTCTCGACCGGGTCCCAGGCCCAGTAGCCGCCCCACCCGAGCTCGACGTAGGCCCACCAGCCGCCGAGCAGGATCCCGGTGCCGAGCACGAACCACGACAGGATGGTGAACCGCCGCGTGGTGCGGAACCAGGTGTCGTTCAGCTGGCCGGTGGCGAGCGCGGCGATCGCGAAGGCGAACGGCACGGTCAACCCGACGTAGCCGGTGTACAGCGCCGGCGGATGGATCGCCATGAACGGGTTCTGCAGCTGCGGGTTCATCCCCATCCCGTCGAGCGGCAGCCGCGACAGCCGCACGAACGGGTGCGCCATGAAGTTCAGGAGGATCAGGAAGAAGGTCGCGACCGCCCCGAGCGTGGTGACCACGACCGGCATGAGCGGCCGGTTGCGGCGGCGGTTCTGCCAGACGACGAGCACCGCGTAGGCGCACAGGATGAGGGTCCAGAACAGGATCGAACCGGCCTGACCCGCCCAGAGCGCGGAAATCTTGTACGCCGTCGGCAGGGCGCGGTTGGAATACGACGCCACGTACTCGATGTCGAAGCGGTCGGTGAAGATCAGGACTTCGAGCGCCGCGGCGGTGAGCGTGACCAGTCCGAACCCGGCGACCATCGCCCGCTCGCCGCTGAGGATGAGCGGTCCCGAGGCGGTGCGCCAGCCGTTGTACGACGCCAGGGTCGCCCAGGCGACGGCCACCAGGGCCAGCATCAGGGAGAGGGTGCCGAGCTCAGCCATGCGTGGCGGGAGTCGCGGGCGCCGCGATCACCGCTCGGCGGCGGCGGGCGCCGCCGGAGCAGGATCGACCGGCGATGCCGGAGCCGGCCTGGCGGCGGGAGCCGCGCCATAGGCCTTTCGCCCCGCGGCGGACGATTCGTACTTCGAGGGGCACTTGGCGAGGAGCGTGTGCGCTTCGAAGACGCCGTCCCCCCCGAGCGAGCCCTCGACCACCACCTCCGCACCGTCGACGAAGGTGTCGGGGGTCTCCTTGGCGAAGCGCACCGGGAGCTCGCGCGTGCCGTCGGTCATGCGGAAGTCGGCCCCCATCCGTCCGGGGGGGCGCTCGATCGAACCGGCGATGACGTTGCCGTTGACCCGGAAGTTTTCGCCGAGATCCTCGTGCCCCTGCCGATCGAGGAATTCCCCGACGGTCAGGTAGTAGACCATCGAGCCCTTGAGCCCGACGCCGAACAGGATGGCGAAGCCGACGATGAGGGCGCCGACGGCGAGGAGGATCCTGGGGGAGATGCGCCGACCCGGCACGAGCGACTACCTCCGATGGAACGGGCGAAGGACGGCGATGATAGCCCACGGTTTCGCGGCCCGTCAACGAAGCGGGAGGAGGGCCCGGCGACAGCCGGCCTGGTTCCGGGAAGGAGGCCGCGGCGGATCGAGGCTTGACATCGGTTCCCGGGCGCCTATGTTGGGCGGCAGATAGCGTATATACGTGCTTTCGAAGAATTAAAAAGTGCGATGGTCGAAAGCAGATATATGCGAGTTGCCTGAATCCCGAATCCTCCCAAAGCCAGCCTGCCCAGGACGGGGGGCCGAAAGGCCCCCCACCCGCCTTCTCCGCCTTCGCGCCGGTTTTGACAGGGGGCTCTGACGGGTGGTACTTTTTCTGGCTCCGGCGCGGGCCGGCAGCCAGGGCGACGGAGCGGGGAGCAGCATGCTGCAGCGGTCCAAGGATCGGCTCGAGAAAGAGTTGCAGGCGCTCGAGCGGGAATACCGCGTCGACCTCCCGAAGGAGATCCAGCGCGCCAAGGCGCTGGGCGACCTGCGCGAAAACGCCGAGTACCAGGCGGCGCTGGAGCGCCAGCACTACGTGCAGGCGCGCATCGGCCAGGTGCAGGTGCAGCTGCGCACCCTGTCGATGGTCAACCTCGATCAGATCCCGCACGACAAGGCCGCGCTCGGCTCCACCCTGAAGGTGTACGACTCGCAGGCCGACCGCGATTTCACCTATGAGCTGGTCATGCCCGAGGAGTCCGACTTTTCCAAGGGACTCGTCTCGGTCACCTCGCCGATCGGCAAAGCGCTGTCGGGCCGGCAGGTGGGGGACGAGGTCACCGTCCGGATTCCGGCCGGCACCCGGACGCTCGAAATCACCGGTCTCAAGACGATGCACGACAAGATGAAGGAGGAGTCATGAGCCGCCCCGCCCGCCCGGGCGCCATCGTGGTGCTGGCGCTCGCCGCGAATCTCGCATCCTGGGCCTGCGCCCCGGCGGACGATCCGGACAAGCTGCTCACGGGCCTCACGAGCCCCGACGCCGAGGTGCGCGAGGACTCGGCGCAGAAGCTCGACGCCGTCGTGCGGCGCAACGACGCGTCGGTCTTCCTGCGCGGCCTCGACAGCCCGGACATGCTGGTGCGCGCGCAGGCGATCACCTACCTCGCGCGCATGTCCTCCCCGGACGCGCGCGCCGCGCTGCGCGGGCTCCTGGCGCCCGACAAGCGGATGATGCTGCCCTACAACCCGATTCGCCTGCGGCCCGAAGGGAGCTCGACCGCCGACAGCCGGATTCTGGTGGCGAGCCTCATCCAGCGGACCCAGCCCGATCCGAAGGCCATCGGCGTGCTCCTCGACGGGGCGGAGCAGGGGAGGACCGCGGAGGAACTGGTCGGCACCTGCCTCGCCATCGGCGCGCTGCGCGACCCGGGCGGGGTGGCGTTCCTGGATCGCGCCGCGCTCCACCCGGAGCCCGAGGTGGTGCGTGCCGCGGTGCAGGCGATGGCGCAATTCGACGGGCCCGAGGTCCTGCCGAGCCTCCGCCGCCTCGCGACCGATTCGCGGGACGTGGTGCGCTCCGACGTCGTGGTGGCGGCGGCCAACCGCACCGACGCGGAAGCGCGGTCGATCCTGATGCAGATCGGCGAGAAGGATCCGAGCAACGAGATCCGTTCCGCCGCGTACGAGGCGCTGTCACGCCAGCCGGCCGACGCGGTCGTGCCGTACTTCATCGAACGGCTGCGGCAGGCCGACGCCGAGACCCGGCAGACCCTGATCGAAATCCTCGGCCGGCAGACCGGCCAGAGCCTCGGAGCGAAGCCGGAGGCCTGGGCGAAGTTCTGGGCGAAGTCGCACCCGCCGAATCCGACCCGCTGACATGACCCTCGCCTTCTTCGAGGAGGTGACGCGGCGGCTCAGGGCCGGGCGGTCCCTGGCGCTCGCGACCATCCTCGATCGGCAGGGCTCGGCGCCGCGCCGCGCGGGCGCGCGGATGATCATCGAGGCCGACGGCGGCACCGCGTTCACGGTCGGCGGCGGCGCGTTCGAGGCGCTGCTGATCGAGGATGCGCGCCAGGCGCTTGCCGATGGGCGGGGCTTCGAGAAGGAGTACCGCTTCACCGAGACCGGCGAGCACGCCACCGGCATGGTCTGCGGCGGTTCGGTGCGGGTCCTGGTCGAGATCGTCGAACCGCCGGCGCCCCTCGTCATCTTCGGAGCCGGCCATGTCGGCCGCGAGGTGGCGCACCTGGGCGCGCGTCTCGGGTTCGCCGTGACCGTCGTCGACGATCGCCCTGCCGAGCTCGACCCGGCGCGTCTCCCGGAAGGGGCCACCCTGGTGCGCGCCGGCACGGAATTCGACGGCGGGCTTCCGCCGATCCCGAAGGGAGCGTACGTCGCGATCGTGACCCGGTGCCACCGCACCGATCTCGAAGCGGTGCGGCACGCGGCGGTCTCGGACGCCGCCTACGTCGGTCTCATCGGGAGCCGCCGCAAGGTCGCCACCGTCATGACCCGCGCCGCCGCGTCCGGCGTTCCCCGCGAGCGCCTCGACGCCGTGCACGCGCCGATCGGGCTGCCGATCGGGGCCGAGACGCCGGCGGAGATCGCGGTGAGCATCCTGGCCGAGATCATCGCGGTGCGACGCGGGTCGGCGGCCGCCGGCGCGCTCCGGTCCCTGACGCCGATGCCGCGCGGCCGCGTGCGCCGGGGCGCCGATGCCCCCTGAGGAGACGCGCCGCTCCCGGCCGTTCGTCCTCGCGGCGGTGGTCTCCGCGATGCGGCCGCGGCAGTGGGTCAAGAATCTCGTGGTGTTCGCCGCGCTCCTGTTCGCGGGCCGGCTGACCGATCGCGCCTCGCTCCTGGCCGCGGTGGCGGCGTTCGTCCTCTTCTGCGCCACCAGCGGCGCGATCTACATCGTCAACGACCTGGCCGATGCCGAGCGCGACCGGCATCACCCGGTCAAATCGCGCCGCCCGATCGCCTCGGGTGATCTCGGGCGGGTGTCGGCGATCGTGGCGGTGGTGGTGCTCCTGGTCGGCGCGCTGCTCACCGCCTTCACGATGTCGCCGCCGTTCGGGGCGGTGCTCCTGACCTACGCGGCGCTCAACCTGGCCTACTCGTTCCGGCTGAAGGACGTGGTGATCATCGACGTGATGGTGATCGCCGCCGGATTCGTGCTGCGCGCCGTCGGCGGCGGGCTCATGATCGACGTCGAGATCTCCACCTGGCTCGTCCTGTGCACGATCCTCCTGTCGCTCTTCCTGGCCTTCTGCAAGCGGCGGCAGGAGCTGGAGAGCCTCGACAACGCCGAGGCGCACCGCACCGCGCTCAAGGACTACTCGGTCGAGTTCATCGACCAGATGATCAACGTCGTGACCGCGTCGACGGTGACCGCCTACATGTTCTACACCGTCTCGCCCGAGGTGGAGTCGAAGCTGCACACCCAGTACCTCTACCTGACCGTGCCGTTCGTGCTGTACGGGATTTTCCGGTACCTTTTCCTCGTGCACCAGCGCGGCGAGGGCGGGAACCCGACGCAGGCGCTCCTGACCGATCGGCCGCTCCTCTTGTGCGTCGCGCTGTACGTCATCACGGTCGTCGTCCTCCTGTACGTCGCCCACCCGGGGACCGGGTCGACGTGAGCGGCGGCCGGGGCGCCGGCCGAGAGCGGGTGGGCGCGCGGCGCCGGCACGCGGCCATCGCCGCGGGGCTCGCGGCGGCGCTTTCCTGCTGCGCGCCGCTCCCGTCGGCGCCGCCCCCGAACATCCTCCTGGTCACGGTCGACACCCTGCGGCCCGATCACTTGGGCGCCCTCGGCTACGCGCGCGCCACCAGCCCGCACATCGACGGCCTGGCGCGCCGGGGCGTGGTCTTCCGGACGGCGACCACCGCCGCGGGACGGACGGTGCAGTCGTTCCCGTCGATCCTCACCGGGGTCATCCCGCCGGTGCACGGCCTCCGGTACGAGGGACAGAGCCACGAGATCATCGCCGGGCGCACCACCCTCACCGGCGTGCTGCGCTCGCATGGCTACGACACCTTCGCGGTCACCCAGGGGCTGAATGTCGGGCTGCACCGCGACTTCGCGATCTACGATCCCGACGTCTACCTCGACCCGCAGGGGAACAAGGTGATGGTCCCGACCCGCAACGACCGCGAGGCGAGCGCCAAGGCGCTGCAGTGGCTCCGGGGCCGGCGCGCGCACAAGGAGCCGTTCTTCCTCTGGGTGCGCTACAACGCGCCGCACTGGCCGTACGACCCGCCGGCGCCCTACGCCGAGAAGTTCGACCCCGGCTACCGGGGCCCGCACACCTTCAACGACGAGGTGCGACCCGGCGTGGAGCGCGGCGACATCGTCTTCGGGAGGACGCGTCTCCCGCCCCGCGAGATCGAGCATGCCATCGCGCACTACGACGGCGAGGTGGCGTACGCCGACGCCGCGCTCGGGGACCTGCTCGCCGGAATCGAAGGGCTCGGCGCCCTCGGCAGGACCGTGGTCGTGGTCACCGCCGATCACGGTGAGAGCCTCGGGGAGCACGACTACTTCTTCGAGCACGGCGCCTACCTGTACGAGCCGACGGTGCGGGTGCCGCTCATCATCGTCGCGCCCGGCCGGCTGCCGGAGGGACGGACGATCGCGTCGCAGGCGCGCACCATCGACATCGCGCCGACGCTCATCGATCTCGCCGGAATCGCGGTGCCCGGGGAGATCCAGGGGATGAGCCTGGTGGCGCGCGCGCGCGGCGAGGACCACCGGCCCGCGCCGCCGTCGTACAGCGAGTCGGGCCGGAACTTCTACCCGGAGAACCCGCGCCAGTTCGTCGAGGGGATCGCCGGGAAATGGCGCATGCTGCGCGACGATCGGTACAAGCTCCTCCTGATCCCGAAGGACCCGGCGCCGGTGTGGGAGCTCTACGACCTCGAGTCCGACCCGGGCGAGACGAAGAACCTCGCCGACGCGCTCCCGGCGGAGACGGCGCGCCTGAAGGCGCTCCTCATGGCGATCGTCGACGCCGACCCGGGCCGGAACGATCGCGGCGAGCCGCCGCTGCCGGAGGGACTCGAAGAGCGGCTCCGATCGCTCGGTTACGTCGACTCGAAAGGCTCGCGATGACGCGGCGCGCGCGCGAGGCGGTCGCCGTGGCGGCGGTCGCGATCCTGGCGGGGCTGTCGTCGCTCGACGCCGGGTTCGTGCACGACGACCACCGGTTGATCGAGCAGAACGAGTGGATCCGCGACCTCGGTCATCCGGCGCGGATGTTCACCCAGGGGTACTGGACGGTCGACGCGACCTCGGTGCCGAACCTCTACCGGCCGGTCACCACCCTGTCGTTCGCGCTGAACCGCGCCCTGTTCGGCGCCGGACCGGTCGGGTACCGGGCGGTCAACCTGCTGTTGCATGCGAGCGTTGCGGTGCTGGTGCTTCTCCTGGCGCGACGGTTCACGGCGGCGGGCGGGCTCGTCGGCCGCGGCGCCGA
>DATKFL010000501.1:0-2218 GCA_035511355.1 Dongiaceae bacterium | reverse complement strand
CGCCTGGCCGACGTAGTGCGTCCCGGAAGCGGGCGAGTCGGCGACCGCGTAGTCGCGGCTCGCCATGTACAGGGGGCGCACCTGGCCGTATTCGATCTCGGCGACACCGCGGACCGCCGCCGGCGATTTCTTCCACGAGCCGGCCCGCCAGGCGGCCTCGCCGGCCTTGAGGTCGCGGTCGGCGGCGCTCCAGCCGGCGGTGAAGCGGTCGAGGTCGGTGTTCATCTCCGGGTGGGCGAAGCTGAACGAGGCCCCGCCGACGTAGCGGTTGGCGTCGGCCAGCCGCTCGAGGGCGGTGTAGAGGCGTCCCCCGGCGACTTCGCTCTCGGCGAGCGCGACCAGGCGCTCGACCTCGGGCGCCAGCGACTTCCACCCCTCGTCCGATGCGGGCAGGGCGGCGGCCTTGCGGCGCACGCCGTCGATCAGGGCGGTGACCTGGGCGGTGAGAGCGGGGGAGGCGGAGGCGGACGAGGCGGCGCCAGGTGCGGCGGCTCCTGCGGTTGCGATCACAAGGGCGAGGCCGGCGAGGGCCCCCCACCTTCGCATCGCGCCTCCACCTCCCCCGGATGTCACGGGCCTAGTTACGTGGCCGGAGCCGCAAGAGTTCCCGGGCTTGCGAACCCGCGTCGCGGCCCCTACGATGCCGGGGATGGCTACCCCGATCGTTTCGCGACTCCGTGCCTGGCTCCGCCTCGGCGAGCGGGCGGGAGCGCGCCCCGGGGACCGGCGGTTCCTGGTCCTGGTGCCGGTCACCGGCATCTTCACCGGGTTCGCCGCCGTGGCCCTGGTGCGGCTCCTGGCGCTGGTGCAGAAGATCTTCTGGGGGGACGGGCATCATCTCCTGGGGGCGGCGTTCGCCCTGTCGCCGCTGCATCGCCTGCTCGCCCCCGCGGTCGGGGGACTTCTGGTCGGGTTCCTCATCCTGGCCGTCCGCCGCCCCGTCGGCGGCCACGGCACCGCCGGGATCATCGAATCGGTATCGCGCGGCGGCGTCCTGCCGCTGCGCGGCACCTTTGCCGGGGTGGCGGGAACCCTTCTGACTGTCGGCTCGGGCGGTTCGCTCGGGCGCGAGGCCCCCCTCGTGCAGGTCGGTGGCGCGCTCGGGTCGTCGCTCGGCCGCCGCTTCGGGCTGTCGGGCCAGCGGTTGAAGATCCTCCTCGCCTGCGGCGCCGCCTCCGGGATCGCGGCCGCCTACAACGCGCCGATCGGCGGGGCGCTGTTCGGTCTCGAGGTGTTGCTCGGCAACTTCGCCCTCGAGTCGTTCGGACCAATCGTCGTCTCGACCGCGATCGCGACCCTGATCTCGCGCCGGCTGATCAGCGCCTACCCGGCCTACCAGCCGCCCCCGGAGCCGAGCCTGATTTCGCCCTGGGAGCTGGGGCATTACCTCCTGATGGGGCTGCTCATCGGGTTGGCGTCGCTTCTGTTCATGGCGGTCCTGCGCCGCACCGAGAACGCCTTCGCCCGGCTCCCGGTCCCGGCCTGGGTGCGCCCGGCGATCGGGCTCCTGATCGTCGGGGCGATCGGCGTGCGCTTCCCGCAGGTGTTCGGGAACGGTTACGACACCGTCGACCTGCTCCTGCGCGGCTCGATTCCGATCGGGCTCGTTCTCCTCCTGCCGTGGCTCAAGATCGCCGCGACCGCCGTGACCGCCGGCTGCGGCGGCGCCGGCGGGATGTTCACCCCGACCCTGTTCATCGGCGCGATGTTCGGGGCGGCGTACGGCACCTGGGTGCATGGCCTCGCGCCGGCGGCCACCGCCGGGCCGAACGCCTACGCCCTGGTCGGGATGGGGGCGATGCTCGCCGCCACGACCCAGGCGCCGCTCACCGCCGTCCTGATGATCTTCGAGCTGACCGCCGACTACCAGATCCTGCTCCCGCTGATGTTCGCCTGCGGAATCGCCATCGTCGTGGCGCGCCTCTGCGGCGGCACGTCGCTCTACACCGGGCGGCTGGCGGAGCGCGGCGTGCGGGTCGGCGGTCGCATCGAGGAGCTGGTGATGGACACGATCCTGGTGCGCGACATCGTGCGCCGGGGCGCCGTGACGGTGGGGGAGACGGCGCGCCTCGACCAGGTCATGAAGCGGATGATCGAGGACGGTCGCAAGGAAGTCTTCGTCGTCGACGTCGAGGGGCGCTTCCGCGGGGCGATCACCCTCGCGGAGCTCTCCGAGCACCTCGAGCGGCCGGCCGATCTCGCCTCCCTCACCGCCGGC
>DATKFL010000500.1:0-9103 GCA_035511355.1 Dongiaceae bacterium | reverse complement strand
CTTGCGGATCGCGTCGTTGTAATGGTTGCCGCCGACCGAGATGTCGCGCCAGAAGATGGAGGTGCTTCCCTTCAGGATCGCCACGTTGGTGGTCGACGCGCCGATGTTCACCAGGGCGCGCGCGACCCCGGGATCGGCGTCATAGTTCATCTCGTAGCAGTTCTGCAGGGCGAACACGTCGACGTCGACCAGCACCGGGTTGCGCCCGGCCTGGGTCACGACCGAGGTGTAGTCGTGAATCTTGTCCTTCTTGGCGGCGACCAGGAGCACGTCCATGTTGCCGTCCGAGCCGCCGCCCTTGAGCACCTGGTAGGCGAGGTTGACGTCCTCGACGTCGAACGGGATGTACTGCTCCGCCTCCCAGGGGATGACCTCGGCCAGCTCGTCCTCGGAGGTCGCCGGGATGGAGATCTTCTTGATGATGACGCTGTGCCCGGAGAGGGCGATGGCGACTTCCGACGCCTTCATCTTGCGGGCGCCGAACGCCTTCTGAATCGCCTCGATCACGAGCCCGGCGTCCATGATCGCCCCATCGACGATTGCCTCCGGGGAGAGCGGCTCGACGGCGAGGTTCTGGAGCTGGAAGCCCTTGCCCTTCCCCATCTCCTTGAGCTCGACGACCTTCACGGCACTGCTGCCGATGTCGAGCCCCACCAGCGTTTTCGGTCGCGAGAAGAACACAGTCGACCCTCCCCAGTGACCTGCCAAACTGCGTAGGGCCGCCGCGTGGCGGGGCCCCGCTTACACGATTGCCAATATATTCCGCGACTGCATTCCTGCAAGTCATCCGAACGAATATGACGATGCGTGTCATAAACGACGCATATGCGTCGCCTCGATCGGGGGTCGAATCGATTGACCTGGCGTCGCTTAGCGCGTTCCGGAGGGGTCCGGCGGAGGGGTCACAGTCGCGTTGCAGCGGCTGGCGCCGCTGTGATAGAGTGCCCGCCTTCTGTTCAGTGTGTGGGCGGGTCCTGGTGCCCGCGAGGAGGAGTTCAGGTGGCGCGCTCGTGTGACGTCTGCGGCAAGGGTCCGAGGCATGGCAACCAGATCAGCCATGCGCACAACGTCTCCCCCCGGGTGTGGTACCCGAACGTCCAGAAGGTGCGCGTGCTGGTCAACCGGACGCGCAAGCGCATGCGGGTCTGCACCCGTTGCCTGCGTTCCGGTTCGGTCGTGAAGGTCGCTTCCTAACTCCCCGACCGGGCGATCACGTCGATCTCCACCCGGGCGCCGCGCGGCAGTCCCGCCACCTGCACCGTCGAGCGCGCCGGACGCGCCTCCCCGAAAAAGCGCGTGTAGACCCCGTTCATCGCCTGGAAGTCGGCCATGTCGGCGAGATAGACGGTCGTCCGCACGACGTCGTCGAGACCCGCCCCCGACGCCTCGAGCACCGCCCGGATGTTGTCGAGGACGCGGGCCACTTCGGCTTCGATCGTCCCGCGCACCAGCTCCCCGGTCTTCGGGTCGAGCGGGATCTGACCCGACAGGAAGATCAGATCGCCGCTCCGGATCGCCTGGCTGTAGGGACCGATCGCCTTCGGGGCGCCGTCGGTCGCGATGCTCTCCCGCTTCATCGTCCCTCCTCCTCGTCGGTGGCCGCCGGTCTCAGGCGACCTGCCGCTCCACGTGGTAGACCCCATCGATCCCCTTCAGCCGGTCGACGATCTTCTGCAGGTGTCCGACATCCCGGATGTTCAGGACCAGCGTGATCTCGCCGCGCCGGTCCTCGAAGGTGCGCGCCTCGACGTTCTTGATGTTCGACTTGGCGTCGGCGATTGCCTGCGTCACCCGCGCCAGGATCCCCGGCCGGTCCTCGGAGAAGACGGTGAGGCGCACCTCGAACTGCGACTCGTCCGCCCCCTCCCACGCCACCTCGATGCGCCGCTCGGGATCGTAGAGCAGCTTCTCGAGGTTCGGGCAGCGCTCGGAGTGCACCGTCACCCCGCGCCCGCGCGTGATGTAACCGACGATCGGCTCGCCGCGGATCGGGTTGCAGCAGCGCGCCAGGGCGATCAGCGCGTCGTCGAGGCCGCGCACCGTGACCTTCTTCCCCGAGAGTCCCAGGGCGCGGCGCACCGCCTGCGCGATCGCCCCTTCGGGGGCGTCGTGCGGCCGCGCCTGCGGGTCGAGCCGCTCGACGAGCGCCTTGGGGGCCGCCTTGCCGTACCCGACGGCGGCGTAGAAGTCCTCGAGGGAGGGGAAGCCCATCGCCAGGAGCGCCTCGCGCAGCCGCGCCGCCTCCTGCACGTGCGGCTTGAGGTTGAAGCGGAAGCGCTTGAACTCGCGATCGGCGACGGTCTTGCCCAGATCGACGCTGCGGTGCCGCCGGTCGATGTTGAGCCACTGCCGGATCTTGGTGCGCGCCCGCGGCGTGCGCACGAACGCCAGCCAGTCGGGGCTCGGGGTGTGATTGGGAGCGGTGACGATCTCGACGATGTCGCCGTTCTTCAGCTCGGTCCGGAGCGGCTGCAGCTTGCCGTTGAGGCGCGCCCCGGCGCAGTGGTGCCCCACCTGGGTGTGCACCGAGTAGGCGAAGTCGACCGGCGTGGCGCCGCGCGGGAACGACTTCACCTGCCCCTGCGGCGTGAAGCAGTAGACCTCGTCGGGATACAGGTCGACCTTGACCATGCGCAGGAACTCGCGCGGGTCCTTGAGCTCCTGCTGCCACTCCATGATCTGCCGCAGCCACTGGATGTTGGCGTCCTGCTCGCCGGGGCCGGTCCCCTCCTTGTATTTCCAGTGCGCCGCGATCCCCTCTTCGGCGATCCGGTTCATCTCGATCGTGCGCAGCTGCACCTCGAACGGCTGCCCCTTGTCGCTCATCACCGAGGTGTGCAGCGACTGGTACATGTTCGGCTTGGGCATGGCGATGAAGTCCTTGATCCGCCCCGGGATCGGCCGCCAGCGCCCGTGGATCACCCCGAGCGCGCCGTAGCACTCCTTGAGCCCCGAGGTGATGACCCGGAAGGCGATGTAGTCGTACACCTCGCTGACGTCGATGCGCTGCCGCTTGATCTTCTTGTAGATGCTGTAGAGGTGCTTGCGCCGGCCGCTGATCGTGCATTCGATCCCGGCCTTCTGGAGCTCGGTCCGGAGCGTCGACTCGATCTCGCGGATCAGGTCGTCGGTCACCCGGCGCTTCTCGTCGAGCGCCTGGATCAGCTGCGCGTGACCGGCGGGGTCGAGGTACCGGAGCGACAGGTCCTCCAGTTCGTTCTTGACCCGACCCATGCCGAGGCGGTGCGCCAGCGGGGCGTAGATCTCCATGGTCTCGCGGGCGATCCGCTCCTGCTGCCGCGGCGACAGGTGCTCGAGGGTGCGCATGTTGTGCAGCCGGTCGGCCAGCTTCACGAGGACGACGCGGATGTCGTCCACCATCGCGAGCATCATCTTGCGGAACGACTCGGCCTGCTGCTGCTCCTTCGAATTGAAGGAGATGCGGGCGATCTTGGTGAGCCCCTCGACGACGTGCGCGATGTCGCGCCCGAAGTTCTCCTCGAGCGCCTCGCGCGTCGTCAGCGTGTCCTCGAGAACGTCGTGCAGGAGCCCGGCGACGACGCAGGTCATGTCGAGCCGCAGGTCCGCGAGGATCGACGCGACCGACAGGGGGTGGATGAGGTAGGGCTCCCCTGACGACCGGGTCTGTCCCTTGTGCTCCTTGGCGGAGAAGACGTAGGCCCGGCGCAGCAGCTCGAGGTCCGGTTCCTTGAGATACGACTGGACCTGGCGCTCGATGTCCTCGAAGCGAATCATGGGGGTCCGACGCCGGCGGCCCGGGGCCGCGTCGCGACGGGAGGCCGGTGCCGAGCGCGCCGCGCGGGTCGATGTCGGCGCCGAGTATAGCAGCCGGTCCGCGGGGGTCGCAACCGCGCCGGAGGGGATGCCGCGCGGGCGCGCGGCGCGACGATCAGGACTTGATGTGGCGGGCGCCGAAGACCTGGTGCGCCACCACGAGGAGCGCCGAGGCGACCCAGACCGACGAGTAGGTGCCGAAGCCGATGCCGACCACGAGGCAGAACGACATCGGGTTGAGCTTCTCGCCGCCGAACATCAGGAGCGCCATCACCGCGATGAACACGGTGAACGAGGTCAGGATGGTGCGGCTGAGCGTCTGGTTCACCGACGCGTTCACCACCCGCTCGAAGTCGTGATCGCGGTAGAGGCGGAGATTCTCGCGGATCCGGTCGAACACCACGATCGTGTCGTTGATCGAGTAGCCGACGATCGCGAGCAGCGCCGCCACCACCGTGAGGGAGAATTCCTTGCCGGTGAACGCCATCGCGCCGGCGGCGATGGTGACGTCGTGCACCAGCGCGATGACCGACGTGGCGCCCCAGGCGACCCGGTGGAACCGGAACCAGACGTACAGCAGGATGAAGAACACCGACGCGAGGATCGCCCAGAGGGTATTGCGCATCAGCTCGCGGCCGGCGGTCGGACCGACGAAATCGACCCCCCGGAGCGCGAAACGGTTGAGGAAGGCCTGCTCCCCGAGGGCCGCGCCGATCGACGCGTCGACCCCGGGCGCCCCGGTCACCTGGCCCATCTCGGTGAACATGCCGCCGTGCGCCTGGCGCGCGTCGAGGATCGCGCCGGCGATCCGATCGGCGTCGGGCGCGGGGGCGCCCGCGGCCGGCGCCGGCAGATGCGCGGCGACCCAGCCGCTCAGCGTCGGGCGCGAGGCGGCGTTGAGGTCGAGCTTCCCTTCGGAGGCCGGGACCCCTTCGAGCCGGCGGATGGCGTCGACCACCTTGGCGCTGACCTGGCCGCCCTCGTCCCCCTCGGCCACGTGCGCCTCGCGCTCGACCCGGATCAGCACTTCGTGATCGGCGCGATCGCCGATCTGCTGGATGGTCACGTCGCCGAGCCCGGCGCCGTCGAGCGCGGCGCGCAGCCGGTCGAGGTTGGGCTCCTCGATGAACCGCACCTGCACCGCGGTGCCGCCCGCGAAGTCGATGCCGTAGTTGAAGCCCTTGACGATCATGGTGCCGATGGCGAGGGTCATCGTGATCGCCGAGAAGGCCAGGCAGACCCACTTGGTGCCGTACATGATCTTGAAGTTCGCGTGGTGGAAGACCTGCAACATGGTCTGGTTCCCTCAGATGCTCAGCCGCTCGGTCCGCGGATTGAGCCAGAGCAGCGTGTCGAAGAGCGCCCGGGACATGAACAGCGACGTGAACAGGTTCGCCACGATGCCGACCGACAGGGTCACCGCGAATCCCTTCACGGGGCCGGTGCCGAACGAGAGGAGCGCGAAGCCGGCGATCAGCGTCGTGCAGTGGCTGTCGATGATGGTGGCGAAGGCGCGCTCGAATCCGAGATTGATGGCGCCGCGCACCGTGCGGCCGTGACGCAACTCCTCGCGGATGCGCTCGAAGACCAGCACGTTGGCGTCGACCGCCATTCCCACGGTGAGCGCCATGCCGGCGATGCCCGGGAGGGTCAGGGTGGAGTGGAACACCGCCATGGCGGCCAGCACGATCAGGATGTTGGCCACCAGCGCCACGTTCGCGTTCACCCCGGCGAGGTGGTAGTAGGCCAGCATGAACACGACGATGAGGATCGCGCCCGCGATGGTGGCGATGATGCCGTGCTGGATCGAGTCGGCGCCCAGCGAGGCGCCGACCGTGCGCTCCTCGAGGATGTCGAGACCGGCGGGGAGCGCGCCGGAGCGCAGCTTGAGCGCCAGGTCCTCGGAGCTCTCGACCGTGAAATTGCCGCCCTCGATGATGCCGCGCTCGGCGATCACCGCGTTGATGCGCGGCGCCGAGATGATCTTCTGGTCGAGGACGATGGCCAGCATCTGGCCCTGATTGGCGCGGGTCAGCTCCTGGAAACGCTGTCCCGCCTCGGCGCTCAGGAGGAAATTGACCGCCGGACCCCCGAACCGGTCGGCGTCGCGCCGCGCGTTCTTCAGGTCGTTGCCGGTGATCGGCGAGGAGCGGGTCACCGGCCACCAGAAGGTCTGGCGGCGGCCGTCCGACTGCACCACGTCCTGCGGCATCGCCATGACGTCGGCCGGGAGCGCGCCGCCGAACGCCGACTGGAGCGTCGCCTCGGAGTCGGCCGGCCGGAACATCTCGGCGGTCACGCCGGGCGGCACCTTGACCAGCTTCCATTCGAGGAAGGCGGCCTCGCCGATCAACCCCTTGACCCGCTCCGGGTCCTCGACGCCGGGAAGCTGCACGACGATCTGGTCGGCCTGCGGCCCGACCCCCTTGCGCTGGATGACCGGCTCGGCGACGCCGAACTTGTCGATCCGGGTCCGGATCGTCTCGAGCGCCTGGCGCACCGCCGAGTCGCGGATGCCCGACTCGTCGTTCGCGCGCAGCACGCACCGGAGGGTGCCGGCGGCGGGTTGATCGATGTTGTACTGCGGGAACTGATCGCGGACGAGGGTGCGGGCCTCGTCGAGCCGCGCGGCGTCGATCCCGGTGAAGGTGATCGACTTCGGCGTCTGGTCGGGCGACGCGGTCGCCGCGATCCCCTTCTCGGAGAAGCTCGACCGGATCCGCTCGCGCGCCAGGTCGACCTCGGCCTTCACGGCGTCGTCGGTCCGGACGCGCATCACCATGTGCACGCCGCCCTTGAGATCGAGGCCGAGGTTGATGGTCCTGGAGACCGGGTGGATGAGCCACCAGCACCCGAGGATGACGGCGATGGTGATGCCGAGGCGCACGCGAACGTCGGTGAAATCCATGCGGTCTCCTAGGACTCGATGCTGCCGGACCCGGGTTCGCCGTGCAGGCCGACGACCGAGGCTCGGGTGATGTCGATCTTCACTTTGTCGGCGATGCGCAGCTGGACCAGGTCATGGTCGACCGCGGCGATCGTGCCGATGATTCCCCCCGAGGTGACGACGCGATCCCCCGGCTTGAGGGCGTCGAGCATCACCTGGACCTGCTTCTGGCGGGTGCGGGCGGGGCGGATCAGGAGGAAGTAGATGACGACGAAGAAGAAAACCAGCGGCACGAATTGCAGCCATTGATTCGGCTGGCCGCCGCCCTGCGGCGGGGCCATCATGCCCAGTGGTACCAGCACGTTCCGCTGACCTCGGCCGTCGCAAGCCGCCGGAACGCACCCGGCGCCGCCCGCGCGGCATTGACAGGAGGTGACACCGGCCCCCGTTCCGGCGCCAGCGCGCCGCGCGCCGGCCACAACATGCTCATGAAGGGCGCCTAGATTGCCCGAACCCCAAGGTGTTGTCAAGACTTAGGGGCTCTCCGGCGCCGGCAAAACGGACCCCGACCGGCGGGTCCGGATCCCGATTCCGGACAGGGTCCTAGGCCCCGGACGCCCGGGTCGACTACACTGGGCCGCAATCCATCCAGAGTGCCTGACGTCGCGCGGCATCGCCGCCGGCACGTCACGACCCGTCGTCGGAAGCCGGGCCACCCTCCGGGACGCGGCATCACCCTGAATGCATCCCGGGACGGGAGCAGGCGATGCAGGGCGACGCGGTCGACGAACCGATCCGGGCCGAGCTGTTCGGCATCGAGCGTCTCGAAGAGCACGCCCTGAGCCTGGCGGCGGCGCATCGCCCCGCCTCGACGCCACCCCGCGAACGGAATCTTCTCCCCCGGGTGCGCGACAACGCGCGGGTGCTCCTGGCCGACTACCGGAGCATCGCCGCGACCGTCCTGGCGAAGCAGGCGATCACGCCGGCGGCGGAGTGGATCCTCGACAACTTCCACGTCGTGGACGAGCAGCTGCGGGGCATCCGGGACCATCTCCCGGGAGGCTACTACCGCCTGCTGCCGAAGATCGCCGACGGTCATCTCGCCGGCTACCCGCGCGTCTACGGGCTGGCCTGGGCGTACGTCGCGCACACCGACAGCCGCTTCGAGATGGAGACCCTGCAGCGATTCGTCCGCCACTACCAGCGGGTCCAGCCGCTGACCATCGGGGAGATCTGGGCGGTCGCGATCCATCTGCGCGTGGCGCTGGTGGAGAACCTGCGCCGCCTGTCGCAGCTGATCAACGGCTCCCGCGAGGAGCGGGCCGGCGCCGACGCGCTGGCGGATCGCCTGCTCGGCCTGGGCGATCGACCGGCGGAGCCCGCCGCCGAGACCCTCGACAGCCTGGGCGACGCCCTCCTGGGCCGCGCCTTCGCGGTGCAGCTGGTGCAGCGGCTGCGCGGCCAGGATCCCTCGGTCATGCCGGCACTGGCCTGGCTCGAATCGAGGCTGGTGGCGCAGGGCACCTCGGCCGACGAGGTGGTCGCCCGGGAGCATCAGTCGCAGGCCGCCGCCAACGTCACCGTGCGGAACATCATCACCAGCATGCGCTGGATGTCCTCGATCGACTGGACGGTCTTCTTCGAGAGCGTCAGCCTGGTGGACGAGGTCCTGCGCACCGCTCCCGGGTTCGCCGCCATGGACTTCACCACCCGCGACCAGTACCGGGCGCGGATCGAGCTGCTGTCGCGCCGATCGATTCATACCGAGATCGAGGTGGCGCGGCAGGCGGTGCTCCTGGCGCAAGGCGCCGCGGAGCAGGCGGGGTGCGCGGAGCCGGAGGCGCCCGCGGAGACGCTCCCCGGCGTGCCGGAGCGCGCCCGCGAGGATCCGGGCTACTACATCGTCGCCGGCGGGCGGCGCGGGTTCGAGAAGCGCCTGGGATTCCGCGTGCCGCTCCGGATCCGCCTCCGCCGCGCCTACCGCGCGCACGCGATCGCCGGGTACCTCGGGGGCATCGCGACCCTCACCGCCCTGCTGCTCGCCGCCCTGCTGTTCTTCACCGCGTCCGCCGGCGCGCCCCTCTGGCTCCTCGTCCTCCTGGGGATTCTCGGGACGGTGCCGGCCTCCGACATCGCGGTGGCGATCGTCCACCGCCTGGTGCCGCTGCTCATTCCACCGCGGCTCCTCCCCAAGCTCGAGCTCGCCGGGGGCGTGCCGCGGGCGCTCCGGACCCTGGTCGCGGTCCCGACGATGCTCGCGCGCGCGGCCGACATCGAAGCGCAGCTCGAGCGGCTCGAGGTGCACCACCTCGCGAACCCCGAAGGCGATCTCTACTTCGCCCTGCTCACCGACTGGGTGGACGCGGCCGCGGAACGGATGCCCGGCGACGAGGTTCTCCTCGCCACCATCGCCGACGGCAT
>DATKFL010000499.1:0-5237 GCA_035511355.1 Dongiaceae bacterium | reverse complement strand
CGGCCGCGGGGGTCTTGAGCGTGAGCAGCAGGCCGTTGATCCGGTGGTCGTCCTTGGCGCGCAGGATCGCCTCGACGTAGTCCCGCGTCGACAGGCGCCTGCCGGTGACGATCTCGGCCAGCGGGCTCTCCCGCACCACGTCGTCGAGCGGGCCGTCGAGCACCACCTCGAGGACGCTGCCGCTCTCCGGCTGGCGGGCCCGGCGCGCCACCAGCCCGATCCCCAGAAGGCCGACCACCAGCACCCCAACGACGACCAGCCCGGTCTTTCCGCCCTTCGTCATGTCGCCTCCGCTCCTTCCGTGTCCCGGCGCCCGAAGCGGGCGAGAAAGAACAGGCCCAGCCCGACGCCGACCCCGATCATACCGAAGAGCACCTCGGAAGGCTTCAATCCGAAAAGAAGCACGACGATCGCCCCCGCCGTGACCAACGGCACGGCGCGCGCGACCGCCCCCGCCGGCGCGCCGCGACGCGCAGCGAGGCAGCAGGCGAGGTAGATCAGGAGCCGGCTGCCGCTCGACACCGCCGCGAGGAAGGCGTACCCGCCGAAGATGGCGAGCGCGGCGGCGATCGTCGCGGTCAGGACGGCGGCGACCGCCGGCGTGCGGCGGCGCGGGTCGAGCGCGCCGAGCCGCCGCGGGATCTGTCCGGCCGCGGCCATGGCGTACAGCATCCGGCTGGCGCCGACGAGGCTCGCGAGGGCGCAGCCGGCCATCGACACCGTCGCGACCAGGGTCATCGCCAGCCGGCCGGACGATCCCGCGAGCCGGTCGGCGAGGGTCGCGAGCGGCGCGGTCTCCGCCGCGAGGTTCTCGAGGCCGCCCAGCGCCGCAACGTGCACGAGAAGGTAAAGGGCGCAGACGATGCCGAGGGTCGCGCCGAGGGCGATCGGGATGTCGCGGCGGGGCGCGCGCGCCTCCTCGGCCGGCACGGTCAGGGTCTCGAACCCGGTGAAGGCGTAGATCAGGAGCAGCACCGAGCGCAGCAGCGAGCCGGGCTCGACCGCCGCCGGCCGGAGGTGCTCCGGAGCGACCAGCCAGAGCCCCGCAACCCCCAGGAGGAGCAGCGGCGCCACCTTGGCGACCGCCAGCGCCTCCGCCGCCAGCGCCGTCTGCCGGATGCCGGCGACCAGCACGCCGAGGACGATCGCCGCGGCCGCGAGGATGAGCAGCGCGCGGGGTCCCGGCTCGGCGAGACGCGGCAGGAGCGCGCCGAGATACAGCGCCGCGCCGTTCAGGAGGTTGGCCATCGCGGTCAGGCGCGCCAGGCAGAAGAGCCAGCCGACCTGGAAGCCGGCGACCGGACCGAAAGCGGCGGCGGCGTAGGCGTAGGGCCCGCCGGAGGTCTCGAAGCGCGCCCCGAGAAACGCGAGCGACGTTCCGATGCCGAGCGCCACGGCGCCGGCGAGCAGGTACGCGATCGTGCTGGCCGCGCCGGAGAGCGCCGCGACCTGCGCCGGCAGGACGAAGATGCCGCCGCCGATGACGCCGTTGAGGCCGAGGGTGACGAGGGCCAGCCGCCCGAGGTGCCGGACCGGCTCGACCCGGGGGCGGCTCACCGCCCGGCGGCGCTCCGGCAGGCCGCGCAGTCGCAGCGCGCCCGCAGGCGATCGAAGGTGTAGATCCCGGTGGCGTGCCCGTCGCTCCAGCGCAGCTGGTAGCCGTAGCGGCCGACCGGCTTGATCTCGATGACCTTCACGTCGTCGGGGACGGTCGAGGCCTCGAGCCGCCGCTCACCGGTCCATTCGTCGACGCAGTGCGCGCAGGGGCATTCGAGTCGGAGCGGCCGCGAGTCGTAGATCGCCTCGTGCCCGTCGCTCCAGGTGATCGCGAGCCGCCCGTCCGGCTGGATGAGCGTGCGGCGCGGATCGCTCACGCCCGGGCTAGCCGCCCGCGGCGGGCGCTCCGGCGGCCGCCGCCTGCTGCGCGGCCGGCGGGATCGGGAGCTTCAGCCGGGTCAGCTCGGCGTTGATCGCGGTCGCGAATTCGGCGAACGGCTTCGCCCCCGAAAGGAAATGCCCGTTCACGAAGAAGGCCGGGGTGCCGGTCACGCCGAGCGCCTTCCCTTCGGCGACGTCGGCGTCGATCACCGTCTTGCCGCGCGCGTTGTTGATCGAGTCCTCGAACTTCCTGACATCGAGGCCGATCTCCTTCGCGTACTTCATGTAGGCGTCCTTGTCCATCTTGTCCTGCGCGCCGAAGACGCGATCGTGGAACGGCCAGAACTTTCCCTGCTCGGCGGCGGCGGCCGAGGCGAGGTGCGCGAGCGGCGCCTTCGGATGGAAGTCCAGCGGGAAGTGCTTCCAGACGATCCGCACCGAGTTGCCGTAGGCCTTCTGGATCTGGTCGAGGGTCGCACCGACCCTCGCGCAGTAGGGTCACTGGAAGTCGGAGAACTCGGCGATCACCACCGGCGCGTTCTTCGGGCCCTCGAACGGCGCGTTGTCGAGGCGCACGTTGTAGACTCGGTTCGGGTCGGGTCCGCGCGGCGCCTGCGCCGGGCGCGCGCCCTGATCGACCTTGGTGGACAGCGCGGTGATCTTGGTGTCGAGCGCCGTCAGGCGATCGTTCAGCGCCGTCTGGATCTTGCGGGTCTCCATCCAGTTCTGGGTGCCGACGAACAGCAGGACCGCCAGCCCGGCCAGGGTCAGGATCTGCGTGAACCCTCCGCCGGAGCCGCCGCCCCGCACCATCGGCCCGTCCAAGTTGCCGCGCTTCGCCATGATCTCAACGCCCTCCGAAGTCCGGTGATTCTAACATGCCGCCCGGAAGCCCTTCCCCGCCGCGGGGTTCAGCCGCGTCCCGCCCGGCCGCGTCCCCGTCAGCCGCGCGCTTCCTTCACGGCCTTGGTCAGCGCCGGCAGGATCTCGAACAGGTCGCCCACCACGCCGACGTCGGCGACCCCGAAAATCGGCGCGTCCGCATCCTTATTGATCGCGACGATGTAGCCGGAGCCGCGCATCCCGACCAGGTGCTGGATGGCGCCGGAGATGCCGGCGGCGATGTACAGCTTCGGCGCGACCGTGACCCCGCTCGAGCCGATCTGGTGCTCGTGCGGCAGCCAGCCGGCGTCGGTGACCGGGCGCGACGCGCCCACCTGGCCGCCGAGCGCCTGCGCGAGATCGCGCACGACGCCGAACTTGTCGGCGGCGCCGAGGCCGCGTCCGCCGGCGACGATCACCTGCGCCTGGGTCAGGTCGAGCCCGCCCGACTCCCCCTTCCGGATCTCCACGAAGCGCGCCTTGAGGTCGGCGACCTCGAAACCGGGAGCGAGCTTCTTCACGACGCCGGTGGTCGAGCCGGTGAAGGCCGCGGCGGCGCCGCGCTGCATGGTCGCGATCGCCGGACCGGCGCCCTCGAGGGTCGCCACCTGCACGAACTTGCCGTTGAACGCCTTGCGGGTGAAATGCGGCCGGCCGCCCTCCAGCGCAATTGCCGAGCAGTCGGTCGCCAGCGGCACGTTCAGCCCCGCCGCGACGATCGGCGCCACGTCCCAGCCGTTCGGCGTGTGGCCGAACAGGACGAGGTCTACCGACTCGCCCTTGATCGCCGCCTCGAGCGCGCGGCCGTGGCCGTCGCCGGTGTAGTTGGCGAGCGCCTCGCCGTCGATCTGGATCACCTCGGCGGCGCCGCGCGCCGCGATCTCGGCCGCCGCCGCGTCCACGCCCTGTCCGGCGAGGATCGCCTTGACGCCTGCGGCATCCCCGCCCGCCTCGCCGGCCAGGCGGTGCGCCAGGCCGATCAGCTCCCAGGTGATGTCGCGGACCGCCCCGTTCTCCTGCTCCGCGACGACGATGGTCTTGAATCCCATGGTCAGATCACCCCCGTCTTCTCACGGATCCGCTTGACCAGCTGCTGCGCCACGTCGGCGACCCCACCCGAGAGGATTTCCGCCCCCTTCCCCTTCGGCGGCAGCCCGAGGCGCACCGTCTTCAGCCGGGCGCCGCCCGCCGCCGCGGCGCCGCCGAGATCGCCGAGCCCGACGGTGCGGATCTCCTTCTTCTTGGCCGCCATGATCCCCTTCAGGCTGGCGTAGCGTGGCTCGTTGATGCCGGTCTGCACCGCCACCACGGCCGGGGTCTTCAGCTCGACCACCTGCACCCGCTGGTTCTCGAGCTCGCGCTCGACCGTGACGACGCCGTCGCCCGCGGTGAGCTTCAGCACCGCGGTGGCGCAGGGGCAGCCCATGAGCCGCGCCACCAGACCGGGCGTCTGGGTGTAGTTGTCGTCGTCCGCCTGCAGGCCGGCGAGCACCAGGCCGAACCCCTCGTCCTTCGCCGCGGCGGCGATGACGCGCGCGATGGCGAGCGGGTCGGCGCCGTCGAGCGCCGGGTCCTTCACGTGGATGGCGCGATCGGCGCCGGTGGCGAGGGCGGTGCGCAGCGCGGTCGCCGCGCGCTCCGGCCCTACGGTCAGCGCCACCACCTCGGTCGCCTTGCCGGAATCCTTGAGGCGCAGGGCTTCCTCGAGCGCATAGCGGTCGTAGTCGTTGAGGCCAAATGTGAGGTTGGCTTCATCGATCCAGGTGCCGGCGCCGTTCAGCCGGAACGGCGAATCGGCGTTCGGGACCTGCTTGATCAGCACCAGGATCTTCATGCCGCCCTCTCCCCTCCGCGTGATGTCGGTTCTCAGGCGTCATCATATGCGGGCGGAGAGATCGGTCAAGACGCAAACGCGGCGCGGCGGTCGTATTCAGGGGTGATCCCGGGACCGGGCCCGCGGTCCCGTCGCGGGTCCGGTCCCGGGATCGGGGACGCCAGAGGG
Organism: Dongiaceae bacterium; assembly: GCA_035511355.1. GTDB lineage: Bacteria > Acidobacteriota > Polarisedimenticolia > Gp22-AA2 > Gp22-AA2 > DATKFL01. The sequence goes on along the minus strand of DATKFL010000499.1, from coordinate 475 downwards.
GCGGGGAGGGACCGCCCCCGGGGCGAGGTGAAGGGTCAGGACTGGGGTTCGCCCGGCAGGCCCGGTGTCCCCCGACGCGCTCCGAACGGCCCGAAGGCGATCGGCGGTTCGATCCCGCCGTCCCGCGGACCGTCGTAGATCAGCCGGTACTTTCCGTAGGAAACCCGCTCCACGAGGAGCGTGGTCGCGGCCAGGTTGCCGATGCAGTGGCGCGCGAGGTAGTTCTGCACCTTCGGCAGCGGCCACTCGTCCAGGCCCACCGCCTTCGCGGCCTCCGAAGCGGTGAACGGCTCCGCGAGACGTCCGATGGCGATCACTTCCCTCAGAAGATCGTCGAGGCTCATCACGACCTCCTCTCCCTGGGTTGGTGAACAGCTCATCCAAAGACGTCCGGGAATCTACCTCCAGAGGTGATATGGCGCAATAGCATTTTTTGGAAATGATCGATGCCGTGGGGTCATCCGGGCTTTTGGAC
>DATKFL010000498.1:0-12468 GCA_035511355.1 Dongiaceae bacterium | reverse complement strand
TGGAGCGACGGCACGCGGGCCCGGATGCTGAGCGACGCCCTGAAGGTCACCTCCCCGGATCTCGACGCCGTCCTGAAGCACTACCACAAGGATCTCGAGCGCGGCATGTTCGAGCTGACGCCGCACGAGGACGAGGAGGTGCACTACCAGGTCCCCGGCGGCGGCCCGGGTCTCGCGGCCGCGGCGGCGGCGAAGGTGGCGTCCGCGGCGGCGCCCCTGGTCCTCCAGAAGCACGGCCTGAGGAAGTTCACCTACCAGATGGGGCTGCTCGCGCATCTCGTGGCGGACGTCAACTTCCCGCTGAACGCCTCCGACGCCGACCCGCGCGAGGCGCTCTACCGCGACGCCTACCGGCAGTATGTCGAGCAGATGCTGGAGCACATCCCCTACGTCCTCGACCGGTCCCCCGCGCCGGCGCTCGATCGCGACGGCATCGAGCCGTACCTGATGGCCGGGGCGGCACGCGCGGCGCGCGACTACAAGTCGATCGGCCCGGCCTTCAAGGACGACGGCACGCCGCGCTCGCCGGCCGCCGTCGACGAGCGATCGATCCCGTTCGGCGCCGCCTCGCTCGCTTACTCGCAGGCGGTGAACGACATCGTCCGCCTGTGGGAGCGGGTCTGGAAGGAGACCGACTCCCTGCCGGCGAAGAAACCCTCCTCCACGAGGAAGAAATGACCGCACCTGTCCGACGCGCGCTCCTGAGCGTGCACGACAAGACCGGCATCGTCGATTTCGCCCGGAGGCTCCGCGCCCTCGGCTTCCAGATCCTGTCGACCGGGGGCACCGCCGAGACGCTCCGCAAGGCCGGCATCGACGTGACCGACGTCTCGGCGCACACCGGGCATCCGGAGATTCTCGGCGGGCGCGTCAAGACGCTGCACCCGCGCGTGCATGGCGGCCTGCTCGGCGACCCGTCGATCGCCGCGCATCGCGCCGACCTCGAGAAGACCGGCATCGATCCGATCGCCCTCCTGGTGGTCAACCTCTACCCGTTCCGCGCGGTCGCCGCCCGCCCCGACGCGGCGCTCGAGGAGCTGATCGAGATGATCGACATCGGCGGCCCGGCGATGCTCCGCTCGGCGGCGAAGAACCACGCCGCGGTCGGGGTGGTGATCGACCCGGCCGACTACGGCATGGTCGCCGACGAGCTGGAGGCGGGCGGCGCGCTCGCCGCTCCCACCCGCCGCCGGCTGGCGCTCAAGGCGTTCGCGCACACCGCCGCCTACGACGCCGCCATCCGCGACACCCTGACCGGCCGGTTCGCGGCCCTGGACGGTTCCGCGTCGGGCGCCGCCGCCGCGGGCGCCGCGGACGCGCCGGGCGCCGGCTTCCCCGCGGAGCTGACGCTGCGATTCCGCCTGGCGCAGGTGCTGCGTTACGGCGAGAACCCGCACCAGCGCGGCGCGCTCTACGTCGAGCCCGATGCCGGCGACGGGAGCGTGGCGCGCGCGCGCCAGATCCAGGGGAAGGAGCTGTCGTACAACAACCTCCTCGATCTCGACGCCGCCTGGAGGCTGGCGCGCGAGTTCGACCGCCCCGCCGCGGTGATCGTCAAGCACAACAACCCGTGCGGCGCGGCGATCGCGGCGAGCCTGGCCGAGGCGTTCGAAAAGGCGCGGCGCACCGACCCGGTGTCGGCGTTCGGCGGGATCCTGGCCATGAACCGGCCGCTCGACGCCGACGCGGCCCGCGCCGCGGTCTCGATCTTCCTCGAATGCGTCATCGCGCCATCCATCACCCCGGAGGCGCGAACGGTGCTCGCCGTGAAGAGCGGGCTCCGGGTCCTCGAAGCGGGCGCCGTGGTCGCCGCCGGCGGTCTCGAGTTCCGGAGCCTTTCCGGCGGTTGCCTGGCGCAGGAGACCGACGCCGCGATGCCCGACCTCGAGGCGGCGAAGGTGGTCACCCGACGCGCCCCGACGCCGGAGGAGCGGCGCGCGCTGGCGTTCGCCTGGCGCGTCGCCAAGCACGTCAAGTCGAACGCCATCGTGTTCGCGCGCGAGGATCGGACCGTCGGGATCGGCGCCGGTCAGATGAGCCGGGTCGACTCGGTGCGCCTGGCGCGCGACAAGGCGCAGGAGCCCGTCGCCGGGTCGGTGATGGCCTCGGACGCCTTCTTTCCCTTCCGCGACGGGGTCGACGAGGCGGCGAAGGCGGGCATCACCGCGGTGGCGCAACCGGGAGGCTCGGTGCGCGATCCGGAGATCGTCGCCGCCGCCGACGAGCACGGCCTCGCCATGGTCCTGACCGGGACCCGGCACTTCCGCCACTGAACGCCGCCGCGGCGGTGCCGCGCTCGAGCCGCTATTTCTGGTCGAAGGGACGGAACCGGAGGGTGTCGACGAACGAGTAGTAGACCCGGTCCTTGGCCCGCGCGGAGTAACGTTCGGCCACGTCCATCAGCTTCTGCGCGTCGGCGTCATTCGGATCGGCGGTGAGGGTCTCGGTCAGTTTCTGCTTCGCGTCGGTGGCATCCCCGCCCTTCAACCCGATGATCGCCCAGTTGAACCAGGCGTTGCGGATGTAGAGATCGATGTTCCCCAGGCGCGGGTCGCGCGGCAGCCGATACAGCTTCCAGAGCGCTCCCTGATAGTCCTTGTCGGCGAAGGCCCGCTTCGCCTCGTCCAGCCCGGCGCGAACCTTGGTGTCCTCGTCCACCTTCACCTGCATCTGGTCGAGCAGTTCCTTGCACTCGAAGTTCACCGGGTCGAGCGCGAACGCCGCCGCGAACTCGCCGCGCGCCTCCTGCCATTTCGATTCCGCCTGGAAGCGGCGACCGAGCGCCATGTGCTGCGCGACCTCGGCTCGGACCTCGGCGGCATTCCGCACCGGCTTCGGCGCCGGCGTCGTGGCCACGGCCGGCGGCGCGGTCGGCGCGGCGCCCGGTTCGATCACGGTCGCGGTGACGGCGGCCGGGGCGGCCGCGCGGGCGGTCGCTCCGGCGTCGGGCGCGCCGCCCTCGGGCGCGCCGCCGTCCTCGGCCGGCGCGGCCGCGGGGGGGGCCGGCTGGCGTGATGTCGAAGCCATCGGGGTCGGGATCGGCCCGCTCGATCGGGGCGCCGGCACCCGGTCGGCGGGCGGATTGCCGGCGGGCGGCAGCGCCGCCTGCGCCGAGGCATTCTTCGGCTGGTAGACGAACCACCAGACACCCGCCGCGGCCGCGAGAATGACGACCCCCAGCCCGGCGAACATCACCGGCGGAATCGAGACGCGCGCGCGTTTCCTCGGCGGCGGTTCGATCGCGAGTTGCGGCGAGGTGGCTTCGAGGAGCGCGTCGACCGACGGCGCCGGCTCGTCGATCGCCGGAGCGGCCGCGGCCCGTCCGGATGCTTCCGCGGCGTCCCCGCGGGCCCGCGCCGGGGCGCTCTGCGCGACCGGAACCGGCGGCGGCCCGCCCCCCGCCTGGAGATCGCCCATCTCGTCGCCGAGGAGGGACGACAGGTCGACGTCGCCCGCCTCTCCGGCGATGGTCGGGTTGCGCGACGCCGTGTGCCCCACGAGGTCGTGCTCGCCCGACTTCACGTTGAGGCTCTCGAGCTCCTCCTCCCAGCCTGGGTCGGGGGTCCTGGTGTAGGTGGTCGGCGACGGCTTGATGGCTGCCGGGTTCGAGGCGGCCGGCTTCGCCGCGGGCTTGGCGAGCGGGATCGACTCGGACTGGTCGGCCCCGGCGAGGAACTCCTCGACCGAGGGAGACTTCGCGTCGCGCGGCACGCGGCGCACCGCCGGAGCGACGACGGTCCGGGCCTCGACCACTTCCTCGACCGCCGGGTCGGCAGGCGCGGGTGCCGCAGCCGCCTCCTCGGCGATCATCTCCTCGACCATGTCGATCGGCTCGTCCGCGGCGGCGACCGGAATCGAGCCGGCGGCGGCCTGACCCTCTTCCTCGATCCCCAGCTCGGCCTCGAGGTCGGCGCCGACGAACGGCTCCGGCGTGGCGGCGACCGCCGGCGGTCGCACGATGGCGCGCGCCACCGCCTCGGCCGCAGGGCTCGGCTCCGGCACCGCCGGCGCGCCCGCCTCCCCCTCGTCGGTGAGCTCGAGGTTCATCAGGTCGTCGGGCATCTGATCGGGGAGCGCCGCAGCCTCCACGACCGGGAGATCGGCCGGCTCCTCGACCGGGGCGGCGTCGGCCTCGATCGGTGCGGGCGTGTCGTCGAAGGTGATCTCGTCGGCTGCCGCCTCCGGCGCCGAGGCGGTCTCGGTCGGCGCCGCAGCGGGCTCGGGCACCGGCGCGGCGGCCGGCGCCGCGGCACCTCCGTCCAACGCGGTCAGGTCGGCGCGGTCGATGCGCATCGTCGCGCCGCCGGGGTCGCGCGCCTCGACCGCGGCGAGCCGCTCCCTGAGGGCCTGCATCAGGGCATGACCGTCCGGGTGGGCGGGATCGAGCGTGAAGATCTTGCGGCACTCGGCGATCGCCTCGTCGAAGCGCTCCCCGGTCGCCAGCTCCTTCGCCAGCGTGAGGTGCTCCTCGATGAAGGGGGCGGCCTCGAACGACTGCTGCGCCTCCTCCACCAGACGCTGGACCTGCTCCGAGTCGGGATCGATCGGGACGAGGCTCCGCGCCCCGGCCACCGCCTCCCCGAACTTGCGCTGGGCGAGGAGGGCGCGCACCCGCGCGATCCCCTGATCGAGGCGCGCGGCGCGCTCGCCGGGAGGCAACCCTGACGCCGCGGGCGGGGCGCCGTCGGCGGGGACCTCCTCGACGATGATCGGGTCGGCGGCGAGCGCGCCGGCCGCCGGATCGAAGTCACCCAGGAGAAGGGTGGCCATCTGGATCCCCTCGCGCGCCTTCTGGCTCGAGGGATCGGCGGCGAGCACCTCCTGCCACGCCGCGATGGCGCCGCGGTAGTCGCCGTTGTTGTAGAGGCCGCTGGCCTTGGCGAGAAGTTCCTGAAGAAGTTCTTCGTCGATCAAAGGGCCGCCCCGCGGGGCCACAGGGGGGCCCCCAACGAGGTGTCAATCTAAGTCCGGGGGGCTGGAAGTCAAACCGGCGACGCCGGCGATCAGGCGCCGCCGCGGGCCTGCTTGATCGCCTCGCGCAGGGCCGGCAATCCGGGATGGGTGGGGTTCAGCGCCTCGACCCGGCCGAGCGCCGCGGCGGCGGTCGCGACGTCCTGCTTGTCGTACAGGCTGACGATGGCGAGGTTGAGCCAGGTCTGCCAGTGCTTCGGGTCGTCCTCGACCGAATGGCGGAACTCGGCGATCGCCTCGTCGGGCTTCCCCATCTCCCGGAGGCAGATGCCCATGTCGGTCCGGACGTCGACCTCCCCGGGCCTGAGGGCGAGAGACCTCTTGTAGTACTCGATCGCCTGCTCGTACTTGCCGGCGTCCTGGAAGAAGTTGCCGAGCCGCGTCAACGCTTCGACATCCTTCGGATCCTTCTGGATCCGCTCCTTCAATTCGCCGATCTGCTGCAGGACCATCGCCATCGTCGCGTCGCCCGACGGCGGAGCGCCCGGTGCGCCGCCGCCGGGCGCACCCGCGCCGCCCGCGGGACCGATCGAAGCGCCGGTCATGCCGAGGTTGCCGGCTTCGGGAGCCGCCTCGGCGACCTCCTTCACGCGCGGCTCGTAGAGGCCGTACGCGACGACATACCCGACCAGGAAGCCGAAGAGGATGCCGGAGACCAGAAATCGCGCGTGATCCTTGTTCACTGGGGCGGGGTTCTCCCGGAGACCGCGCACCGTAGCATACGGTCCCGGGTCGCGCAACTTCCGCGCCCGCCGGGGGTTGCATCGGCGTGGTGGCTCTCCTATAGTCGCCGACGTGACGCCGGACACGCCGCAACCGACGGCCGCTCCGCGCGGGAACCTGCCGCTCCGGTGCGGAGCGTTCCTGGTCGCCCTCGTCCTCCTGGCCGCCATCGCCGCGCCCCCGCTCGCTTCGCTCGCCGGGCTCGATCCGTACGCCCAGAGCGCGCCGCGCGACGTCACTCCGCCGACTCCTCCCGATCGCGATCACCTGCTCGGCACCGACGGCATGGGGCGGGATCAGCTGACCCGCCTCCTGTTCGGCGCGCGGCTGTCGCTCGTGACCGCGGTCCTGGCGCAGATCCTGGCGCTCGCCGCGGGACTCGTCGTGGGTGCGGTGGCGGGATGGAACGGAGGCCGGATCGACGCCGTCCTGATGCGGGGCACCGACCTGATGCTGGCGCTCCCGGCGCCGCTCGTGGCGCTGGCGGTGGCGGCGGCCGTGCCCGAGCCGGAGCGCGTCCCGTTCCTCAGGCTTTTCCCGGAGCCGTCGCTCGGACTCGTCCTGCTCGTCCTCGGCGGTCTCGGTTGGGCGGGGATCGCGCGGCTGGCGCGCGCCGAGGTGATGCGGCTCCGGACCGAGGAATTCGCGCGCGCCGCGGTGGCCGCGGGCGCCTCCGCAAGCCGGGTCGTGGCGCGACATCTTCTGCCGAACGCGGCCGGGCCGCTCCTGGTGGCGGCGTCCCTTGGCCTGGGAGGGAACATCCTGATGGAAGCATGGCTCTCGTTTCTCGGCGTCGGCGCGCGGCCGCCGCTCCCCTCGTGGGGCACGATGGTGGCCGAAGGGCAGGTGCACCTGGTGACCCGCCCCTGGGTCGCGCTGGTGCCGGGGATCGCGATTCTGATCGCGGTGCTCGGATTCAATCTCCTGGGGGACGGACTCCGGGACCGCTACGACCCGGCCGCCGGGAGCGCCGCGGCATGAGCCGCCGTCCGCATCGGCGCGCCTTCCTGATCGCCGCGGCCTGCCTCGCCGCCGCCGGGGTCGCGGGGCTCGCGGCCTGCTCGCGTCCGGCGCCGCCCGCGCCGAAGCCGGAGCAGGTCTTCCGTTTCCGCCTGCGCGAGGACCCGCCCAACCTCGACCCGGCGCAGGTCACCGACAACCTCTCCGACGCCGTCGCCGTGAACGTCTTCCGCGGTCTGGTCGCGATGGATCCCGAAACGCTCGCCATCGTGCCGGCGGTCGCCGATGCATGGACGATCTCGCCCGACGGCCTGACCTACGCGTTTCACCTCCGGCCCGGCGTGACCTTCCACAACGGCCGCGCGGTCACCGCCGAGGACGTCGCCTGGTCGTTCCGGCGGGTCCTCGACCAGGCCACCCATTCGCCGCGCCGGTGGCTGCTGGAGCCGGTCGCCGGCGCCGCCGACTTCATCGCGGGCAAATCGGCCGGGGTCTCCGGCCTCGTGGTGGAGGCGCCCGATCGGATCACGCTCCGGCTCGAGAAGCCGTTCGCGCCGCTCCTCGGCATGCTGACGATGGTCGGCGCCTCGATCGTGCCGCGCGAGGTGTACGCGGACCCGGCGAAGGGATACCTGCGCGCGCCGGTCGGTTGCGGCCCGTTCAAGTTCACCCGCTGGGAGCAGGCGCAACTCCTCGAACTGCAGGCTTTCGACGGTTACTACGGCGGGCGGCCGGCGATCGACCGCGTCCAGGTGCGGATCATCGAGAACCAGGCGACCGCTCTCGAGGCCTACCGTGCCGGCGACCTCGACTCGCTCGACGAAGTGCCGAACGACGTCACGCCCGATCTGGCGGCCGAGGTGCACAAGTACCCGTTCATCGGGGTCGGCTACATCGGCTTCAACCTCGATCTTCCGCCGTTCAAGGGGAACCCGGCGCTCCGCAAGGCGATCAACTACGCGGTCGACAAGGAGTATCTCTGGGGTACGCTCCTGCCGGGGTCGAACATCCCGGCGCGCGGCATCATCCCGCCCGGCATTCCCGGGTACGACGCCGACCTGCCGGGCTACCCGCACGACGAGGCGAAGGCGCGCGCGCTTCTGGCCGAGGCCGGCTACCCCGCCGGGCGCGGGCTTCCGCCGATCACCCTGTGGGTCAACACCAGCGAGGACAACCGCCAGATCGCCCTGCAGATCCAGGCCGACGTGAAGAAGGTCGGGATCACGATGAAGGTGAAGGAGGTCGACTGGGCCGCCTACCTGCACGCCGTCGAGGGGTCGCCGACCGCGCCCGGCGAGGCGCAGATGTTCCGCTTCGGCTGGGCGCTCGACTACCCCGATGCCGACGCCGTGCTGCGGCTGCAGCTGCACTCGCAGAACATCGGGCCGGCCGGAAACTTCTTCCGTTACCACAACCCCGAGTTCGATCGCCTGATCGACGGTGCGCTGACCTCGACCGACCCGGCGGCGCGCGCCGACGCCTACCGGCGCGCCGAGCGGATCGCGGTCATGGACGACGCCGTCTGGCTCTTCCTCAACTACTTCGGCTCGATGACCCTGTTCAAGCCGTACGTGCAGGGAATCGTGCCCACACCGCTCGGCGAGTTCCGCATGCCGCTCGAACGGCTCCGGATCGAGAAGCCGTCCAAGCCGGCGGCGTGAGCCGCGCCGGCCCGGCCTGCCGGCGATGATCGGTTACCTCCTGCGCCGCCTCGCCGGCCTCCTGCCGGTCCTGGCCGCGGCGGTCACCCTGGTCTGGGTGCTGATGATCGCCCTGCCCGGCGACCCGGCGCGGCTGATCGCCGGCGGCCAGAGCGCCGACCCCGGTATCGTCGGCGCCATCCGCGCCGAGTGGGGGCTCGATCGGCCGATGCCGGCACAGTTCGCCGCCTACCTCGGGCGGCTGCTGTGCGGCGATCTCGGGACCTCCTACCTGCAGGAGCGGCCGGTGGCGGCGGTGATCGGCGATCACCTCGTGCCGACGCTGGTCCTCGCGCTGGCGGCGACCCTCCTCGCCTCCGCCGGCGGCGTGACGCTCGGCTGCCTCGCCGCGGCGCGGCGCGGCCGGTTGACCGACGCCCTGGTTCTCGGCGCGTCGCTTCTCGGCGCCTCGGCGCCGGTCTTCTGGATCGGCCTCCTGCTGATCGTCCTGTTCGCGTCGCGGCTGCACTGGCTCCCGGTCGCCGGGTACGGTCTCGAGGGGGCGATCATCCCGGGGATCGGCGCCCGGCTCCCCGAATGGGACCACCTGGTGCTGCCGGCCTCGACCCTGGCGCTCGTGTCGATGGGCGCGATTGCCCGGGTGACGCGCGCGGCGCTCCTCGACACCGCGGCCGCCGCGTTCGCCACGACCGCCCGGGCGCGCGGCGCTTCGCGGCTGCGGGTCTTCTTGCAGCACGGTCTCCGGAACGCGCTCGTGCCGGTCGTGACGGTGCTCGGGTTGAATCTTGCCGGGCTTCTCGGCGGGGCGGTCGCGACCGAGTACGTTTTCGCCTGGCCGGGTCTCGGGAAGGCGATGGTCCGGGCCATCGCCCTCCGGGACCTGCCGGTGGTCGAGGGGTGCGTGCTCGTGCTGACGCTGATCTACGTCCTCGCGAGTCTCGCGGTCGACCTCCTCTACCCGGTCCTCGATCCGCGCCTCGCGGAGCCGCCGCCCGGGTGAGGGTCGCTCCGACCGGCGGCGGCGGTGCGCTACAATGCCGGGTCGAACCGATCCCATGACACCCAACACCAGAACGACGCGCGCCGCCGACGGGCGGACCAACCTGTACGGTTGCGAGCGCGACGGGCTCGCGCGCCACCTCGCCGCGCACACCGACAAGCGTTTCCATGCCGACCAGGTCTACCACTGGCTCTACGGGCGGAACGTCGACGGGTTCGAGGCGATGAGCGACCTGCCGGCGGCGCTTCGCAAGACGCTGGCCGGCGCCTTCCGTCTCGAGAGACCGGCGCTCGTCCCGGTCGGCCGATCCGAGGACGGCTCGATCAAGTACCTGGTCCGTCTCGCGGACGGCGCCGAGGCGGAGGCGGTCTCGATGGTGCAGGGGGAGCGGCTGACGCTCTGCCTGTCGACCCAGGTGGGTTGCCCGCTCGCCTGCGCTTTCTGCCTCACCGGCACGATGGGCCTGGTGCGCAATCTCAAGCCGGGGGAGATCGTCGCGCAGGTCGCGGCGCTCGCCGCCGATCGCGGCCTGCCGCCCGCGGGCTTCCGCGTCGTCTTCATGGGGATGGGCGAGCCGCTCAACAACTACGACGCGGTGATGGCCGCCTTCCGGGTCATGGTCGACCCGAAGGGGCTCGGCATGGCGCCGCGGCGGATCACCCTGTCGACCGCCGGCCTGGTGCCGGGGATCGAGAAGCTGGGGCGCGAGAACCCGCGCCCGCGGCTGGCGATCTCGCTGGCCGCAGCCGACGATCCGCTGCGCACGAAGCTGATGCCGGTGAACCGGAAGTGGAACCTCGCCACGCTCATCGACGCCTGCCGCGCCTTCCCGCTCGGCCCGCGCGAGAAAATCACCTTCGAGTACGCGCTGATGCTGGGGGTGAACGATTCGGCGCGTCAGGCGGAGGCGCTGGCGCGGCGGCTCCGGGGGGTGCGCGCCAAGGTGAACGTCATCCCGTACAACGAGGCCGGGCTGGGCGGCTTCCGGACGCCCTCCGCGGAGACCGCCAGCCGCTTCCGCGATTCACTCCTGGCGCGCGGGGTGCCGGCCTCGATCCGCTGGAGCAAGGGGCGCGACATCGGCGCCGCCTGCGGTCAACTGGCGTGCGGCGGGCGCGCCGCCAGCGCACCTCCGCCGGCGGAGATCCCCGCGGGCTAGTCCACGCCGGCGCCGAGACCCGCGCGCAGCGCCGCCACCGCCGCCGCCGGGTCGGCGGCGGTCATGACCGCGCCGATCACCGCCACGCCCGCGATCGGCAGACCCCGGAGCGTCGGGGCGTTCTCCGGCGTGATGCCGCCGATCGCCCAGACCGGCAGCCGCACCGCCTCGGCCGTCTTGCGCAGCACCTCCGGACCGATCGGATCCCCGAACCCCGCCTTGCTCGGCGTCGCGAAGACCGGGCCACAGACGAGATAGTCGGCCCCCGCCTTCGCCGCCTCGCGCGCCTCGGCCAGGCCGTGCACCGATCGCCCGACCAGGAACCGCGCCGGCGACTTCGCGCGCGCCGCCGCGATTGGCAGCCCCGCGGCCGGGAGGTGCACACCGTGCGCGTGTGCCGCCATCGCCACGTCGAGGCGATCGTTGACCAGGATCCGCACTCGCGGGCGGGGCTTCGCCGCCGCGACCAGGGCCGCGGCCAGCTCGAGGAGCGCCGCTCCGCCGAGGTCCTTCTCGCGCAGCTGGATCACCGCGGCGCCGCCGGCGAGCGCCGCCGCGGCGATCTCGAGAATCGGCCGTTCCCCCGCGAGGCGCCGATCGGTCACGACCATCACCCCGGCGTCGCTCCCGCCGCCGCGTGGTGCGGTGCGCGCGGTCACGACGATCGGATCGTCCTGCAGAAGCGCAGGAGGTCGATGCCGCCGATGACCAGCATGTAGAGCCCGAACGCCGAGACCGCGCCGCGGGCGGGCCCGCTGATCAGGACCGTGCGCACCCGGTCGGGCCAGTGGAAGGTCATCGGCACCCAGAGGACCGACCAGGGGACGAGCAGGAGGTAGACCCCCGCCTCGGCGCAATAAAGTAGATAGAGGAGGTTGAGCCAGGGGCGTTTCACGCGGCCTCCACGCCGGGGACGTCCCAGAATACCTCAGCGCCGGGGCCGGCCGCGCGGCCGCTCCGCGGGGCGCCTACCAGCGCCTGCTGACCATCACCCCGCCGCCGTCACCCGCCGGGTCGATGAACGGCTCGATCCGGATCGCGGTCGACTTCTCCTCGCGGCCGCGCGTCGTCACCATCCGGCCCACGCTGTGCCCGATCAACCCGCCGACGACCACGTCCCCCACGAAGTGCCGGCCCTGCGCGACCCGCGCCCATCCCACCATGCCCGCGGCGCCGTAGAAGACCCAGCCGACCCACGGATGATCCTTGTAGGTCTCGGCAAAAACCGTGGCGACGGTGAAGGCACCCGCGGCATGCCCCGACGGAAACGAGCCGATGACCTGGCCCTTTTCCGCGTGGTAGGTGAAGAACGATCCGTCGGCGCCCCCCGCCGGGCGGGTGCGGCCGGTGAGGCGCTTGAGCACGGTCACGTAGAGGCCGGTGGTCAGAAGCCCTTCGGCCGAGAGACTCGACGCTTCCGCCATCTGATCGTGATGGCTCCAGCGGCCGGCGAGGTAGCCGACGCCGAGAAGGAACGCGGCCGGGCCGGCGTTGCCGATGAACGAGAACGACTCCTGCAGCGAGGAACCATGCTCTCCCGCCTCGGCCTGGACATAGTTCTGAACCTCGAAGTCGGGCGCCTCTTCGCGGTTGTCGCCGTGCACCCCCGCCAGGGTGACGCCGGCGAGCAGCGGCCCGGTGAACTGCCAGCGCCGGAACTCCGTCGGCCACCAGGTGGTGAACATGAACTTCTGATCGCTGAAAAACCGCCTGAAGAGATTGGTGCGCCAGTAAGGGCGTTCGGCGTCCCGGAGCGCCGCGTCGAGGTCGGCGCCTTCGGCCGCGGCCGCGCCGGCCCCGACCGCTTCGCCGGTCGGGTTCGCGGGGGCAGGCTCACCGACCGGGTCCGGCGCGCCCGGAGAGGCGTTCGGCCCGGGCGTCTCCGCCGGATCCGGGGGCGGAGGCGGCTCCTCCTGCGCGCGGAGAATCATGGTCGAGGGAATGAGGATGAGGGCGACGGCGACCAGTCGACGAGAAATGAAGGACAAGCGGCG
>DATKFL010000497.1:0-2098 GCA_035511355.1 Dongiaceae bacterium | reverse complement strand
GGGTCAGCTCCCTGGTCTTCCAGGGATCGAAAGCGACCAGCGTCTTGTCGCGCAGGGTGAACAGGTCCTTCTTCGCCACCTCGCCGACCGACGCGCTGACCAGGCCGACCTCCTTGCCGTCTTCGAGAACCGCGTAGTAGGCGCCGCCGATCGGGTTGGTCTGCCCGAGGAGAAGCGCCCGCTCCGGTCCGCCCGTGGTCTCGATCGCCACCTGCAACGGGGCCGGGTCGAGCCCGAACGATTTGCGGTCGGCGGCGTCGCCGAGACGGCGCTCGACGCGGGCGAATTCGAGCGACGACAGCACCCCTTCGACCGCCTCCTTGTCCGCCGCGCCGGCGGGAGGCTCGGTGATCGTCCAGCCGTCTCCCTCCTTCTGCACGCGGATCTTTCCGCCGTCGTTCGTGATGGTGAACGCCTTCAAGGCGTCGCGCTCGAAGGGGAGGGCGCGGTCCTTGGTCTCTTCGGCCTTCTTCCGGGCGTCGGCGCCGTGGAACTCCGTGCGCCAGGCGTAGAGGCCGAGTCCGGCGAGCAGGAGCAGGGCGGCGATCGGACCGGCGCGGAGTTTCACGGCCGGGCTAGAGGCGCTTCCGGCGCCACCAGATGGCGACGCCGGCCGCGGCGATCCCGATCGGGGCGACCGCGACGATGGTCCAGAAGTAGTAGAAGATCTGCGCCGGCGAAAGAATCGCGATGCTCGGGCTCGAGGTCTTCGGCCGGATGGCGATCAACTCCCCCTGCTCCACCAGCCACGCGATGGAGTTGAGCGCCAGGTCTCCGTTGCCGCCGGCGTTGAAGTAGTTGTTGCTCGCGAAATCGGCGTCACCGAACAGCACCAGCCGGCTCGCCTTCCCTTCCGGCTTCGCCTCGGGGGCGGGGCTCGAAGCCGGCGCCGCCTCGGGCGCCGGCGCCGACGCCGGCGACTTGCGCTCGAAGGCGGCCGCCACCGTGATCGGCCCGCGGGTGTCGACCCCTTCGTCGAGATGGATCCGACCCGACTGGATCTCCTGCTCGGTCGCCTCGCCCCACGACAACTCCGAGGTGTGGGCGAGCTTCGTGGCGGTCACGCCGTCGGGGGCCGGCTCCTTCACGTCGAGCGACGCCGCCAGCGGGTAGATCGTCTGGTACTCGAAGGTCTTGGTGATCGGGTGCGACCGATCGTAGGCATCCGGCGCCACCATCGGGATCCGGGCGTCCCCGCCGAACAGCTGCGACACCTTGTCGATCACCACGTCGTGGCGCACCGCCGCGCCGAAGCCGGCGAGGAGCGGCCCGAACCCGGGGTCGGTGCCGGGGTCCTGCATCAGGAGGAGCCGCCCGCCGCCGGCGACGTAGTCGCCGATCATCTTCACCTCGGCTTCGAGGTACGGCTTGTCGGCGCCGGCGATCACCACCGCCGAGGCGTCGGCCGGCACGCCCTGGCTCAGGACCAGCGGCTTGACCTGGTAGTTCTGCTTCTCCATCACGCCCTTGAGGAGGGACAGGCCGTCGCGCTCGTTGTTGTTGAGGTCGTGCTCGCCGTGCCCGCTGACGAAGTAGACCACCCGCTCCTTGTCGCTGGTCACCTTGACGAGGGCGTTGGTCAGCGACTCCTCGTCGGTGGTCGTGATCCGGGTCTCCGACTTGCCGCTCTCGAGGATGACCGCGCCGGCCTCGGTGACGTTGTAGCGCTTCACCTCGCCCGGATTGCGGTCCGGGTCGATGAATTTCACTTGCAGATGCCGGGTGCGGTAGGAGTACTCGTCGAGCAGGTCCTTGAGCTTCTGGTAGGTCGGGTCGGTCTCGCGCGCGAACGACGTGATGCTGACGTCGCGATCGAGCGAGGTGAGCACCTTGACCGTCTGCTCGCTCAGGGAGAACGCCTGGTTCTCGGTCAGGTCGAACCGCTTGTGATGCCGACCCGCGAGGAAGTTCACCAGCACCACGACCGCCAGGACGGTCAGGAGGTACCCGACGCTCGCGGACGCGGCGCGCGCCTTCTTCCCCTTGATCGCCGCGGCGAACCGTGCGGCGTTGAGGACGATCCCGGCGATCATGAGCGCGGCGCCGAACGCCGCGATCGAGAGCGTCGCGGCGCGCCGCTCCGGGACGATGCTGTTGA
>DATKFL010000496.1:0-3303 GCA_035511355.1 Dongiaceae bacterium | reverse complement strand
CCGTCCCGCTGATCGATCCGGGGGAGGGCTAAACCGCGCGCCCCTCCGATCGTTGGTCCGAGTGAGCGCCGTCGCTGTCGAGAATCATTTGATGGAAGGGACGAAGGGTCAGGTCCTGCGGGGCCTCCGAGACCCCGGGGGCAGGGAGGCGCGCAGTCCGCGCCGACGCCCCCGGGGCGAGGCGAGGGGAGGGTGAGGGTAGGGCCGCAGGCCCGATCCCCGAGCCCGGACCCGGTGCCCCGCGGGGCCTGACCCTTCGTCCCGCCCCGCGCGGGACGCTTTAGTGCGGACTACACGAGGGCGAAGCGTAGGGTCGCGGTGATGCGACGGTGGAGGAGCCGAGGTTGCTCTCCATGCAGCCGTTGTCGGCGGCGACCAGGAAGTATTCGTCGCCACCGGGGTCGGCGAAGGTGACGGTCGTGGCCGGCTCGAAGCAGGAATTCGCGCCGTCGAGGCCGGTCGCGGTGAAGATCGCGTGGCTCGAGAAGGAGCCGATCGTCCCGCGATAGACGTTGTAGCGCGTCGCGCCCGCCACCGGGTCCCAGGAGAGCGTGAGGTTGCCGCCGCTGCGCGTGACCAGAACCGAATTGCCGAGCGCCGGAGGCGGTCCGGCGCAGATCGGGCAGGAGCCGGTGTCGCAGTTGATCGTGTCGTAGGCGAGGACGATGTCGTCGACGTCCCAGCCGGCGGCGCTGTTCTGGCCGCCGACCCAGTTGGCGGCGCCCTGGAAGCGGAACCGGAACGTCACCGCCGGGCCGCGCGTGGCGTTGAACGGGCTCAGATCGAACGGCCCGGCAGCGGTCATCGAGGTCGGGTTGTCGATTCCCTGGCGCCAGGTGGCCAGGTTCACGAACGAGCCGTCGTTCTCCGGGTCGATGTCGACCTGCACGCTGTCGGTGAGCGTGAAGTCGGAGGTGCGGTACCCGGTGAACGCATGCTGGAAGCCGAGCGTCTTGAGAAGCGCTCCGGCCGGCAGGTTGTAGGTGAAGACGAGATCCTGGCTCGACGCGTCGCGCACGATGCCGGAGCAGTCAGCCTGGCCCATGTGCCACGCGGTCGTGGGCGAGGTGGTGCGGCAGGCGCGCAGGCTCCACTCGGCCGACCGGGAGCTCGAGCGATCGTTGGTCGCGGGGTCGGTGTCGGTGGTCGGGCTCAGTGAATTGGCGTCGAGGGTCACCGGGACGGTGCGCGTCCAGGTGCGCGCCGCGGCGTCGGTGATCGAGAGCTGCAACAGCACCTTGCCGGCGCACAGCGACGCGGGATTGTCCTGCAGGGTCACCTGCCAGACTCCGGGTGTCGTCGCGCCGGCGGCCAGCGTGCCGATCACCTGCGGCCCGGCCGGGGCGACGCTCACCGACGCACCGGGCGGGGTGGAGAGAACGCTGAGCGTCGCGCTGACGCCGTCGGCCTGGGCGCAGCCGGCGTTTCGAAGCGTCACCGTGAGGTTCGCCGTCTCGCGCCGGTCGAGATAGGCGTCGCCGTCGCAGCCGCCGGAGATCGCCGACGCGGTGACGTCGATGAGCGGCGCTCCCGCGGCTCCGAGGTTCGACGTGACCAGCGCGAAGTCCTGGTCGGTGCTGTCGGCGTTGCCGGGCACGCCGTCGCCGCCGAGCGTCTGGGCGCGCACCTTGATCTGGATCGGCGCGCAGGTCGCCGCACCCGGCGGGAGGTTGAGACGCTCGACGTTGTTGCGCGTGTCGGCGATCGCGGCGGTGTTCGAGAAGCCCGCGGTGAACGAGTTGCCGCGCCAGGTGGTCGCCCCCTGGGTCGCCAGGAGATCGAGATCGTTCACCAGGCACGGATTGCAGTTCACCGCGCCCGGCGGGTCGGTCCAGACCAGCGTCGCGCCGACCGGCCGGGTCGGATCCTGCACGATGCCGCTGAGGGTGAAGGCGGTCGGGTCGCCGGTCGTGCCGAGGATCGTCGTCTGGTCGACGAATTGGCCGCCCGTCGGGTTCAGGAGGGAGTTCGTGAGATTCACGCGCCCCCAGCCCTCGTCGAAGTTCGGAATGTTCGGCGTCTTCATGTCGACCGCGCCGCCGAGCAGGATCGCCTTCGCCATCGCCGGCGACGGGAAGAGGCCGAAGCGGTCCTTGAACCAGTCGTAGACGATCGCCGCCGCGCCGGCGATGCGCGGAGCGGCCTGGCTCGTGCCGGTGTAGGCGGTGTACTTGTTGGAGCCGTCGACACCGGTCGACGCGCAGCAGCCGGTGTTGCTGGCGCTGTCGCAGAAGCAGTCGTAGGCGGCGACCGACGAGCGGGCGCCGGTGATCGCATGTCCCGGCGCGGCGATGTCCGGCTTCAGCCGGTTGTCGACCGTCGGCCCGCGCGACGAGGAGTCGTTGAGCGTGTCGATGTCGTCGGCCGGGCCGCCGCACCCCGCGACGCCCGGACACTGGCCGGGGCGGTAGTTCTCGCTGTTGGCGACGCTGAGGATGTTCTTGGCCGCGTGCGGCGAAGTGAGGCTGCCGGCCGCGGGGCCGCTGTTGCCCGCCGAGAAGACGACGAGGTATGGCTGGTTCCCGGCGACGCCCGGGTCGGCGTCGCGCGTGCGCGCGTCCCAGAGGGCGCAATTGGCGGTGTAGCCGTTGCCGGGGGTCGCGCCGTCGGTGAACGAATGGCTCCCGATGAGCGCGCCGCCCACGCTGAATGCATTCGCGGCGAGGACGTTCGGCTCGCCGGCGTACGACGTCGTGCAGTCGCCGTCGTTGAGCGCCTTCTGCACCCAGAGATGCGCGCCCGGCGCGCCACCGGATCCCCAGAAGAAGCCCGAGCCGTCCTGGAGGCCGGTGCCGGTCGGCAGCCGCGGGTCGCCGACGGCGATCGACGCGGTGTTGGTCCCGTGACCGTCCTGGTCGCGGCTGTTGGCGCAGATGGCGGTGGCGAACGCGGTGCGATTCCTGAGGTCCTCATGGATCGTCGCGGCGACGCCGGTGTCGAAGCCGCTGTCGGCGACCGACACCGTCACCCCCGTCCCGTCGGCGCCGAGCGTCGAGAGCCAGGCGGAGTAGCCGGTCGTCGGCACCCCGACCGCGTAGTTGCCGGCGGCGATCTGCGAGGCGCGTTCGTCCTCGGCGCGCGGCGGCGCCCACTCCTCGACCCAGTAGACCGCCGGGTCGCGCAGGATCGCCGGCAGGTCGCGCGATCGCACGCCGGTGAGGACGACGTCCTCGAGACGCGCCCACTGGCTCGTCCCGGTTCCTACGCTCGTCGCCTCGAGACGCGCGCCGCCCCGGAGAAGCGCGTCGACGCGGTCGTCGCGTCCCGGGAGATCGAAGAGGACGATGCGCACCGCGATCGACT
>DATKFL010000495.1:0-4403 GCA_035511355.1 Dongiaceae bacterium | reverse complement strand
CGGTCGCCGCTTGTGGGGGCGCGCGCCTTTCCGCTACGATGCGCGCGTGAACATCGTCGACCCGAGGATCGAGGAGTATCTCGAGCGTGTCACGCCGCCGCGCCCCGAAACGCTCGAGGAGATGGAGCGACTGGCGGCGCGCCGGCACTTTCCGATCGTCGGCCCGCTGGTCGGGCGGTTTCTGTTCCTGCAGGCGCGCGCGCTCGGCGCGCGACACGTGCTCGAACTCGGCTCGGGATTCGGCTACTCGGCCTGGTGGTTCGCGCAGGCGATCCCCGCCGGCGGGCGCGTCGTGATGACCGAAACCTCGGCGGAGAACTGCGCGCTGGCGCGCGACTTCCTCGGCCGCGACGGGCTCCTCGAGAAGGTGACCCTCCACGAAGCCAACGCGCTCGACGTGATCGAGCGCTCGCCGGGGCCCTTCGACGTCATCTTCTGCGACATCGACAAGCACGACTATCCGCGCGTCTATCCCTTCCTGAAGACGCGACTGCGCCCCGGGGGCCTGTTCATCTGCGACAACATGCTGTGGTTCGGGCGGGTCGTCGGTCCCGACGAGGATGACGACACCCGCGGGGTGCGCGAGCTGACCCGCCTGCTGTACGACGACGCCGGTTACGTGACCACGATCCTGCCCCTCCGGGACGGCGTCAGCCTGAGCTGCCGACTCGGCTGAGCCCGGCGGTGGAGCCGGACCGGCACCCGCTTCGCGCGCGGCTCCTCATCCTCGCCGCCGCGGTCCTGTTCTCGACCGGCGGCGCGGCGATCAAGGCGACCACGCTCGAAGGGTGGCAGGTCGCGTCGTTCCGATCCGGGGTCGCGGCGATCGCCGTCTTCCTGATGCTCCCCGGGTCGCGCCGCCGGCCGACGCCGCGGATCGCCGCGGTCTCCCTGGCCTACGCGGCGACGTTGATCCTGTTCGTGCTCGCCACCAAGACCACCACCGCCGCCAACGCCATCTTCCTGCAGTCGACCGCGCCGATCTACGTCGTCCTCCTCGGCCCGTGGCTCCTGAAAGAGCCGGTGCGCCGGCGCGACCTGCTCTTCCTCCTCATCCTGGGCGCCGGGATGTCGCTCTTCTTCGTCGCGCGCGAGGCGCCGCAGGCGACCGCGCCCGCGCCGCTGACCGGCAACCTGCTGGCGCTCCTGTCGGGCCTGGCGTGGGCCTTCACCCTGGTCGGCCTGCGCGCCATCGGCCGCCGCGAGAGCGAGGGCGGCCCCGGCGGCGCCACCGCGGTTCTCTACGGCAACCTGGCCGCGTGCCTCCTGGCGCTGCCCGCGGCGCTGCCGCTGCGACAGGCGACGACGGGCGACCTTCTCGTCATCCTCTATCTCGGCGTCGTGCAGATCGGCGTCGCCTACGCCTGCCTGACCGCCGCCCTCCGGCACGTCGGGGCGCTCGCCGCGACGCTCCTGCTGTTCGTCGAGCCGGCGCTCAATCCGATCGGGGCGTACCTCGCGCACGGGGAGCGGGTGGCGCCGACGGCGCTCCTCGGGGGAATCGTCATCCTCGCGGCCACGTTCGTGAAGACGGCGCTCGATCTGCGGCCGCTCCGCGCCGCCGCGCGCGATTGACGCCTCCGGAGGCGTGCGATAGAGTGCCGCCGCCATGCGACGCGCCGCCCTGACGGTGTTACGCGCCGCGCTTGCGGCGTCGATCGCGTGCTCGGCCCCGGCGTGCCGCGGCGGGTCGCAGGCCGACACCGACGCGGTGCGCACCGCTGTTGAATCGGAAGTCGCCGCGATCAACGCGCGCGATCTCGAGGCGCTCGGCCGCGTCTGGTCCCAGGCGGACGACATCCTGCTGTACGACGTCGCGCCACCGGGGCATTTCCATGGCTGGCCGGCGATCGCGCACACCTACACGGAGTTCTTCGCACGTCTCTCCGATCCGAAAATGGCGATCGAGGGGCTCGAGGTGCGGGTCGGCGGCGATCTCGCCACCGCCACCTATGGCTGGTCGCTGAGCGGCACGATCGACGGCCGCCCGCTCTCGGACGCCGGGCACGCCACCGAGGTCTGGCGGCGCGAGAAGATCGGCTGGCGCCTGATGCACGCGCACGTGTCGACCTCGCCACGGCCGGTCGCCGGGCCCACCGCGGCGGCCCCGGCCCCCGCCCCGGCAACCCCGGCGCCGGCGTCCACCGCGCCGGCGGGCGGCTGATCGATGGCGCTCGATCGGGTCGTGCGCGACATCCTGCCGAACGGGTTGACCGTCCTGGTCGCCGAAGATCCCGACCTGCCGGTCGTGGCGATCAACCTATGGGTGCGCGCCGGCTACTTCGACGAGACCGACGAGGAGATCGGCATCTCGCACGTCGTCGAGCACATGTTCTTCAAGGGGACGCCGTCGCGGCCGCGCCCCGACCAGATCGCCTCCGAGATCAAGGCGCTCGGGGGCGAGCTGAACGCCGGCACCTATTACGAGTCGACCAACTACTACGTCGTCCTGCCCGCGGTGCGCTTCGAGGAGGGGCTCGCCATCCAGGCGGACGCGCTCCGGAATCCGCTCATCGACGCCGACGAGCTCACCCGCGAGAAGGAGGCGATCCTCCAGGAGGCGCGGCGCAAGCGCGACAACCCGGGAGCCTACGCGGTCGAGATGATGTACCGCGAGGCGTTCGACCGGCACCGCATCCGCCGCTGGCGCATCGGCGAGGAGGATGGCATCCGGGCGATGACCCGCGAGCAGATCCTCTGCTACTACCGCGCGCACTACGTGCCGCGGCGCATCGTCCTGTCGATCGCGGGCGGCGTCGCGGCGGCGGCGGCGATCGAGGCGGCGCACCGGCGGCTCGACGACATGCCCGACGAGGCGGGGGCGCCGCTCGGATCGCCCGAGGAGCCGCCGCGCGCGGGGTTCCGCTACCGCCGCCTGAACGGGGACATCCGGCGCGGCATCCAGTATCTCGGCTTCCGCGCGGCGCCGGCGCTGTCCGACGACGACATGGCGCTGCGGATCCTGGCGCACGTCCTGGGCGGGGGGCGGGCCTCGCGCCTGCACCAGTCGGTGCGCGAGCGCGACCGCCTGGTCGACGGGATCTCCGCCTCGACCGAGGGGTTCCGCGACCTCGGCGTCTTCACTCTCGAGACCGAAGGGGATCCGAAGCAGGCCGCCGCCGCGCTGCGCGCCGCCTGGGCGGAGGTCGAAAGGCTGCGACGCGAGCCGCCGACCGACGCCGAGATGGAGCGGGCGCGCACCGCCATCGAGCACCGCTACCACCAGAGCCGGGCCGAAGCGCTCGGCCGGTCGGCGGTTCTCGCCTACTACGAGTCGCTCGGGGGATACGAGAAGGCGGAGGAGTCGGTGCGCCGTCTCGGGCGGGTGAGCGCCGGCGACGTGCGCCGCGTCGCCTCGACCTGGCTCGACGTCGCCTCGGCGACGCTCCTCGAGTACTTCCCGGAGGAGGCCGGCGCGCCGGCGCCGCCGACCGCCGAGGCGCGGCTCCAGGAGCTGCAGCGGGTCGAGCCGGCCCCGGTGCTGCGCGATCCGACCGCCGCGCGTCCGACGCCCGCGGGGCCGCCCCCGCCGCTGCGCTCCGCGCGCCTCCCCGACGCGGGCCGGGTGGCGCGGCACCGCCTCGATGCGGGGCCGCTGGTCGTCTTCGAGGAGCGTCGCGGGCTGCCGCTGGTGACCCTGGCGGTCGCCTTCCGCGGCGGTCGCGCCGCCGAGCAGGTCGACAATTGCGGCATCACGCGACTGATGCAGGCGACCCTGGTGAAGGGGACGGCGCAGCGCGACGCCCGCCGGGTGGCGATCGAGTTCGACACCCTGGGGGCGTCGCTCGAGCGGATCATCGACGAGGACTGGTTCGGGTTCGGCATCAGCCTGTTGTCGCGGCATCTCGATCGCGGTTTCGAGCTGCTCGCGGACCTGGTGCGGCATCCGGCCTTCGCGCACGAGGAGATCGAGAAGGAGCGCAAGCTCCTGCTGGCGGCGCAGGAGGCGATCCGCGACCAGTCGCTGGCGCACACCTTCCAGCTCTTCCGTCGCGCCGCGTTCGGCAGCCATCCCTACGCGCTGCCGGCGCACGGCCTCGAGGCCTCGGTGCAGGCGATGCGGCGCGAGGACCTCCTGCGCTGGCACCGGCTCGCGGTGCGCCCTGCCGGCATGGTGGTCTCGGTCGTCGGCGACGCCGCCGAGGCCGACGTGCTGGGACAGGTGGCGCGCTTCGTCGCCGAGTGGCCGCAGGAAGGCTACGGCGGCTCGGAGCCGGGGGAGCTCCTCGCCTGGGGCGCCGCCGAGGTGGTGGAGCATCGACGGCGGGCGCAGACCGCGCAGATCATCGGGTTCCCGACGCCGGGGCTGCGCTCACCCGGCCGGCACGTCCTCGACGTCCTGCAGTCGCTCACCTCGGGCCTGGGCGGGCGATTCTTCGAGGCGGTGCGCGGCAAGCGCGGTC
>DATKFL010000494.1:0-4349 GCA_035511355.1 Dongiaceae bacterium | reverse complement strand
GAGTGCCGCCGGCCCCGACCACCGACGCCCTCGTCGCCGAGGGTCTCTCGAAAACCTACAAGACCGGCGTCGGCCGGCGCACCGTCAAAGCACTCGACCGGCTCGACCTGCGCGTGCCGCGTGGGTCGGTGTACGGGCTGCTCGGGCCGAACGGCGCCGGGAAAACGACGCTGGTCAAGCTGGCGCTCGGGATCGCCTTCGCCACCGAGGGGAGCGCCACCGTCCTGGACGCTCCGGCCGGCGACGTGGACACCCGGCTTCGGATCGGCTACCTCCCCGAGAACCACCGCTACCCGCCGCACCTGACCGGGGCGCAGGTCCTGGACTTCTTCGGCCGGCTGTCCTGCATCCGCGAGCCGGAGCGGACCAAGCGGGTCGAGCTGCTCCTCCGCCGCGTGCGGATGGACGAATGGCGGGCGCTGCCGGTGCGGCGCTACTCGAAGGGGATGATGCAGCGGCTCGGGATGGCGCAGGCGATCCTGAACCAGCCAGACCTTCTGATCCTCGACGAGCCGACCGACGGCGTCGATCCGGTCGGGCGGCAGGAGCTGCGCGATCTCCTGCTCGAGCAGAAGGCCCGCGGCGCGACCATCTTCCTGAACTCGCACCTGCTCTCGGAAGTCGAGCGGGTCTGCGACCGGGTCGCCATCCTCAAGGAAGGGCGGCTGGTGCGCGAGGGGACGGTCGACGACCTGACCCGCGCGTCGAGCGTCTACGAAGTCGAGGTGCGGGTCGCCGAAGCGTCGCGGCTCGACCCGCTCTTCCGGTCGGTGCCCGGCCTGCGCTTCTCGACCGAGCCGCCCGAGCCGGGGCGCGATCCGGCGGCGCTCGTGCTCGAGATGGCCGGCGATCTCGACACCCTCAACCGCGCCATCGACGCTCTGCGCTCCACCGGGGTCAGCATCTCGGGCGTGCGCGCCCGCCGCTCGACACTCGAAGAGGTCTTCGTGAAGGTCGTGCGCGAAGGGGAAGCGGCGTGAGGCGGGCGGCGTGAGGTTCCGGGCGCTGGTCTACGACACCTGCCGCGAGCTGTTCTACCGGCGCACGCTGATGTTCTATTTCGGCATCGTGACGGTGACTCATCTCCTGCTGCTCCTCGCGATGCAGACCGACGCGGCCGACGGGGTGATCACCTCGATCAAGGTGTTCGGCATGCAGGCGAGCGGCGGGGGCGGGAGCTTCCGCCTCAACGGCACGGACCCCGGGGTGATGGCGATCGACGCCGCCACGGTGGCGCGCGGCATCGAGAGCGCGGTCGCCTGGATGCTCTACCCGATGGGGGTCATCCTGGGCCTGTTCGCGACCGCGAGCCTGGTGCCGCGCCTGCTCGAAAAGGGGTCGATCGATCTTTTGCTCTCGAAGCCGGTGTCGCGGCCGGCGATTCTCGTCAGCCGCTGGCTCGGCGGGTTCCTGGTCGCGGCGGCGAACATGGTCTATCTCGTCGCCGGGGTGGGGGCGATCCTCGGCTTCAAGCTGGGGGTCTGGCACTGGGGGTTCCTGTTCTCGGGCCTGATGATGGCGGCCTACTTCGGGGCGCTCCTCGGCTTTCTCGTGCTCTGGGGCGTGCTGATGCGCTCGACCACCATCGGGATCATGATGACCGTCGGGGTCTACTTCGTCAGCCTCGCCGTGCGCGCGCCGCACGCCTATCCCGACTGGGCCAACGCCATCACCAGCCAGGTCGGGCGGCTCATCGGCAAGACGCTCGTCGAGGTGCTGTATCACCTGCTGCCGCGCACCTGGGATTTCGGGATGGTGGTCACGAACCTGCTCCTGCACCGGCCGGTCGAGTCGTACATGCCGGTCGTCGGGACCATGGGAAGCGGGCTGGGGGCGCTCTTGATCGCGGTGTTCCTGTTCCGCCGGACCGACTTCTGATGATGCGAGCGACTCGACCGGTCGGGGCTGGTGTTGCCGCGGTCGTGATCCTGGCGGCGCTCGGCGCCGGCGGCTGCGCGCGCAAGCACCCGACCGCCGCCGCGACCGTCGCGAGCAGCGCGCTGCGCTTTCTTCCTAAAGAGACTGCCGGAGTGGCGGTGCTCGAAGCGTCGCGCCTGCAGGATCGCGCCGCGCTGACCCGCTGGCTCGGCGAGTCGATGGGGGAGGCGACCCGCGAGCGCGGGTACGCGGCGATCCGCGGCATCCTCGGGTCGGACTTCCTGCAGAAGGTCGATCGCGCCGCGGTGGCGCTGGTCCCCGACGCGGCGCCCGCCGCGACCGTGACCACCCCCGGCTGGGCGGCGATCCTCGAAGGTCGCTTCGACGAGAAGACCCTCGCCTCGATCGGACCGGAGGGGACGCTGGTGACGCTGTTCGAGGCGTCGAACGGTCCCGAGCTGAGCCTGCTGGCGCTACCCGACAAGGCGCTGGCGATCGGCCCGCGCGCGACCCTCGAGAAGCTGAAGTCGGTGATCGGGCATCCCGAGGCGGGCTTGACGCACGCCGGACTTCTCACGGCGCTCGGCAAGGTGGCGGCCGACGCGCAGGCCTGGGGGGCGATCGACTACCCGCCGCTGACCGACCTGGCGCGCGGCGCGATGCCGGGTACCGGGTCCGGCGGTTCTTCCGGGGCGATCCCGATGCTGGCGTCGCAGGCGGGGGCGCTCAAGTCGGTGGCCTTCGAGGCGCGCATCGCCGCGGGGGTCGACTTCACGCTGGTCGGCGTGGCGGGAGACACCAAGGGCGCCAAGCGGCTGAGCGACGCCCTGCGCGGCCTGGTGGCGCTGGCCCGCATGGGGGCCGGCAATGGAAGCGACAAGACCTGGTTCGAGTTCCTCGACGGCCTGCGGATCAGCGAAGACCAGAGCGACATCCGCCTCACCGGCAATCTGACCCGGCCGATGATGGATGCGATGCTGGCGCGGGCCGGTCAGACCGGGTGGGCCGGCGGAGCGCCCTCAGGCGCGGCGCCGAACCCCGCGCCCGCCCCGCCCGGCCACACTCCCGCCGCGCGACCCTGACGCCGGCGGCTCGGCCGGCGCATCCCAGTCGCACCCCGCCGCCGGCGGCTCGGCTTCCGTCGCCGCCGGCACCACGCTCGCCAGATCGACCAGGTCGATCCCGAGTTGCCGCGCGATCTTGAGGCTCTTGGCGTCGCGGTAGAACTCGCCGTAGTAGATTCGCCGGATGCCGGCGTTGGCGATCAGTTTGAAGCAGTTCCAGCAGGGCGAGGCGGTGGTGTAGAGCTCCGCCCCGTCGATCATCGAGCCGTTCTTCGCCGCCTGCAGGATCGCGTTCGCCTCGGCATGGATCGTCGCGACGCAGTGGTCGTGGTCGATGTCGTGGCCGACGTCGTCGCAGTGCGGCATCCCGCGGATCGAGCCGTTGTACCCGGTCGACAGGATGGTCCGGTCGCGCACCACCACCGCGCCGACGTGCTTGCGGTCGCAGGTGGCGCGGGTCGCCACCTGGTGCGCGATGTTCATGAAGTAGGTGTGCCAGTCGAGCCGGTGCGCGCGCGGCGGGGTGCCGTCGGCGCTCGAACCGCCGGCCGGAGCCGCACCGCGACGCGCGCGCTTCACGTCAGCGGGTCTCGACCGTCACCGACTGCATGACGACGTTCTTGAGCGGCCGGTCGTTGCCGTCCTTGGGGACGTTCGCGATCTTGTCGGCGACGTCCATCCCCTCGAGCACGCGGCCGAAGATCGTGTACTTGTTGTCGAGGAAGGCCGAGTCCTTGACCACGACGAAGAACTGGCAGGAGCCGCTGTTCGGGTCGTTGGCGCGCGCCGTCGACACCATGCCGCGCACGTGGCTGTACTTGGTGGTGAACTCGGCCGGCATCTTGCGCGGGCCGCTGCCGGTGCCGTCGTTGGTCGGGTCGTCGTCCTTCGAGAGCGGGTCGCCACCCTGGATCATGAAGGTGTTGATCACCCGGTGGAAGGTGGTGCCGTCGTAGAACTTCTCCTTCGCCAGCTGCTTGAAGTTCTCGACCATCTTGGGCGCGACGTCCGGCAGGAACTCGAAGACGATGGTCCCCATGCTGGTCTTGATGACGGCGACTTCCTTCTTGCCCGCGGGCTTGGCGTCGGTGGTCACTCCGGTCTCCTTCTTCTCTTCGGCGGCGCCGGCGGGGCCGAATGCCACGACGGCGGCGAACGCGGCGAACGCCAGTGCACTGCTGACGCGGACGAGCGCGCTCTTCGCGGGCGCGCCCAGGGTGGTCTGGCTCATCGGGAAAACCTCCTTGTGTGGCTCAGGCTACGGAATCCCCCCCGGGGGAGCGGGCATTCTACCAGAGGGGCCGGGGGGCGCCGACCGGGGGCCGGGGCTCCCCCGGGGAAGGGGCTATGATCATGGTGGCGCAAAGGTTGTTGCTCGCTAGAGCGCGCTTCCGAGGGCAGGGGCCG
>DATKFL010000493.1:0-3120 GCA_035511355.1 Dongiaceae bacterium | reverse complement strand
CCACCATCGCGGCCAGCGCCGCCTCGGGCGACGGCCCGGCCGGCGCGGCGGCGTGCGCCGACGGCACCGCAACGAACAGACCGGCCAGGAGAAGGACGAGGGGGCGGGGTCGTGACATCGAATCCTCCCGGCGCGACGGGACGGACCGCCAGGCCGGCGCGAGGCCGAACGGTACCACAGGCCGGGGGCCCCGCGGGATGGACCACCGGGAGCGCCGTACCGACACTTCGCTTGGTGAAACTTCTTGACAGACCTCGAGACTGGACTATAAAGGAGGCCGTTGCCGTAGGACCGTAAAAATCCGTTTGCTTACAGGAGAAACGCGCACAGGCTTCCTGAAGCCCGCGCCGGCGGTCGTCGCCTGCGTGGTGAAACGTTCAGGGGTATGGCAGATCTCTGCTCATTCTGGAGGAGGGCAGCCGATGGAGTTCAGACTCACGTTGGGGGGGCATCCCGGAAGGCGGTTCGCCGGGGTCCTCGCGGTGGCGGCGATCGTCGCCTTCGCCGCGCAGGGGGCTATCGGTGCTCCGAGTGACAAGAAGCCGAAGGAAACGCGTCGGGCCGGACAGCAGGCCGCGGCGAAGCAGGAGACACCCGCAGCACGCACCGATCAGCAGGTGACGCGCATGGTGGGCGGGGTGCAGGTGAAGATCGACCCGACGACCGGCCGGATGCAGCAGCCGACCGCCGCCGAGGCCCAGATGCTGGCCGCATCCCTCTCGCACATGCTCTCGCACGAGAGCGAGGGGCTCGAGCCGGTGCAGCTGCCGGACGGCACCATCGTCATCGATCTCCAGGACACCTTCCAGGAGGCGGTGATGGCGTCGGTCAGCCCGAAGGGGGGCAAGGTCACCTTGCGCTGCGTGAGCGACGCCGCGCAGGCGGCGAAGATCCTCGCGGGCGAGCCGATCAACGAC
This sequence comes from Dongiaceae bacterium, assembly GCA_035511355.1. GTDB lineage: Bacteria > Acidobacteriota > Polarisedimenticolia > Gp22-AA2 > Gp22-AA2 > DATKFL01. Next base: position 2,203 of record DATKFL010000493.1, on the reverse strand, counting down.
GGCTCCAGCGAAATGTCGAGAGCGGACGCCAAGCGCGCCGCCGTCAAGGGCCGCCCGGCCCCGGCCGAGAAGGAGTAACTCGATGCGACCCGTTACTCTTCGCGGCCTTTTCGCGGCGCTGGTCCTGGTCGTCGCGGCGGCGCTCGTCGCCCCCGCGCCTGCCTATGCCAACGCCACCATCGTCATCATCAACGGCAACGCCGCCGGCGTCGGGTTCAACGATCCGACCGCCGTGGCGCCCGTCGGTGGCAACCCCGGCACGACCCTCGGCCAGCAGCGGCTGAACGCCTTCCAGTTCGCCGCCGACATCTGGGGCTCGACCCTCGACAGCAACGTGCCGATCCAGATCCTCGCGACGTTCGAGCCGCTCGCCTGCAACGCGACGGGAGCGACCCTCGGCAGCGCCGGGACCCGGTTCATCATCACCAACTTCGGCCAGGTCGCGCCGTTCCCCGGCCCGGAGGTCGCCAACCACTGGTACAGCCAGGCGCTGGCCGACAAGCGGGCGGGCGCCGAGACGCTCCCCGGCGAGGCCGACATCCGCGCCCGGTTCAACGTCAACCTCGGGAACGTCGGCTGCCTCACCGGCATCGGCTGGTACCTCGGATTCGACGCCGCCGCCGGCACGCAGATCGACCTCGTGACCGTGTTGCTGCACGAGTTCGGCCACGGCCTCGGGTTCCAGCAGTTCGCCAGCCTTGCCAACGGCTCCATGCCGGCGGCGGTCGCGGGCGGCCCGGGCCTTCCTGACGTCTTCAACCGCTACATCCTCGACACCACGACCAACAAGCTCTGGCCGACCATGACCAACGCCGAGCGCCTGGCGTCGTCGATCAACTCGCGGCACGTGGTCTTCACCGGACCCCGGGTGCTCGCCGAGGCCCCGGGCATTCTCGCGCCCGGAACCCCGAACCTGCACGTCAACGCCCCGGCCGGCATCGTCGGCGACTACGCCGTCGGCACTGCGACGTTTGGCAACGCGATCACCGCGGCCGGGATCACCGGCAACGTCGTGCAGGCGCTCGACGCCGCCAACGCGGCGGGACCGACCACCTTCGACGGCTGCACCGCGCTGACCAACGCCGCCGCCGTGGCGGGCAACGTCGCGCTCGTCGATCGCGGCACCTGCGGCTTCATCGTCAAGGCGGCCAATCTCCAGGCCGCCGGGGCGATCGCGATGCTGGTCGCCGACAACGCCCCCGGCGCGCCGCCGGCCGGTCTCGGCGGTGCCGACCCGACGCTCACCATCCCGTCGGTGCGCATCACCCAGCCGGACGGCAACACGATCAAGGCCAACCTGGGCGCCGGGGTGAACGTGACCCTGTCGCTCGACCTGACCATCCGCGCCGGGGCCGACTCCGCCGGTCGGGTGCACCTGAACGCGCCGAACCCGGTCGTGGGCGGCTCGTCGATCTCGCACTGGGACCCGATCGCCTTCCCGAACCAGCTGATGGAGCCGAACATCAACAGCGATCTCACGCACAGCGTGACCGGCGTCGACCTGACGCTGGCGCTCCTGCGTGACATCGGCTGGTACGCGGACGCCGACGTGGACGGGATCGCCACGGCTTCGGACAACTGCCCGAACGCCGCGAACGGCGATCAGGCCGACCTCGATCACGACAACCTCGGCGACGTCTGCGATCCGGACGACGACGGCGACGGCGTGAACGACGACGTCGACAACTGCCCGGTCGACGTGAACAGCGACCAGGCGAACAACGACGGCGACGCGCAGGGCGACGTCTGCGATCCGGACGACGACAACGACGGGGTCGCGGACGGCGCCGACAACTGCCCGTTCACCGCGAACAGCAGCCAGGCGAACAACGATGGTGATGCGGCCGGCGACGCCTGCGACGCCGACGACGACAACGACGGCGTGGCCGACACGTCCGACAACTGCCAGTTCACCGCGAACGCCGACCAGGCCGACTTCGACCTGGATCACATCGGCGACGCGTGCGATCCGCACCAGGGTCCGCCGCAGAACATGGACCAGTGCAAGAACGGGCAGCACGTCCGCTTCGACGTGCCGGTCAAGTTCCCGAACCAGGGACAGTGCGTCTGCTTCACGCAGTCGCACGACATGAACAACTGCGCGACGATCAGGAAGTCGAACTAGCGCTGCGACGGTAGGGAATGCCCCCTCCCGGGGCCGCCTTCGGGCGGAGCCGGGAGGGGGTTTTTTCATGGTGGTGCG
>DATKFL010000492.1:0-4746 GCA_035511355.1 Dongiaceae bacterium | reverse complement strand
CCCGGCCCACTCGGCGTCCGCGCATCCGGAGGCGCTCCCGAACGCCGACTGGAAGCGCGCCAGCCGCGCCAGCGCCTTGGCGGTCAGTCCGACCTCGTCGAGGAACCGGCGCTCGAGCTGCCGCGCGGAGACTCCGGCGCGGCGCGCGACCTCCGCGACCGGCAGCCGGCCGCGCGACCGGAGGATGGCGCTCACCATCGGGCCGATCGGGGCGCCGGTCCGCGCCGGTTGCCGGTGCAGGCGATCGAGCATCGCCGTCTCGAGCGCGCGCACCGCCGCTGCGACTCCCGCGTCGATGCCGGCCGATGCGGCGAGCCGCAGGCCGGCCGCGCCGAGAAGATCCTCGATCGACGCCACCCGCCCGGCGATCTCGTGGACCGGCATCGGCAGAAGGAGACGCGCGCCGCCGGGCCGGAAGCGGATCCCGATCGTCCTCACTCGATGCGGGGGCTGGATCAAGAGGTAGCGGGTCGAAGGGCCGACGACGAGACTCGCCGGCTGCGGGCGCGACCGGCCGTCTTCGGCGAACGCCCGGAACGGCGCCGCCTGGTGGAAGACCGCCTCGACGCAGCCGTCCGGCAGGATCCGCTCGATCGGCGCGCCCTCCCCGGGCGCGCCTTCCATCGCCCAGTAGCACTCGATGCGCGACGCCAGGGCCGGCGCCGGCCGGTACTCGCGGTAGTCGATCATCGTGATGCCAGTGTAGCAGGCGGTCCCGGCCTGCCTGCGGGACCGTCGGTGATACCATCAACACCCAAGACCACTCCCATCGAATCATTCTCCGGCTCGTCGCCGCCGTGGCTCCCGGCCGGAATGGAGGCGCGATCATGCTGACCCGACGCACCGCCGCTGGTTTCCTGTCCGTCGCCGCGCTCACCGCCGGTCTCGCCTTCGCGGGCGACCGGAAAGTCGAGGACTATTCGCAGACCATCGCCGACTTTAAGAAGATCCCGAAGGTCGCGGCGTTCTTCGGCAACGCGCACGCCTACGCGCTCTTCCCGACGATCGGCAAGGGAGGGCTCGGCATCGGCGGCTCGCATGGCAAGGGGCAGGTGTATCAAGGGGGCAAGGTGATCGGCTTCACCGCGACGACCGACATCTCGATCGGGTTCCAGGCGGGTGGTCAGGCGTACAGCCAGATCATCTTCTTCCAGAACGCCGAGGCCCTGAAGAAGTTCACCGAGGGCAATTTCGAGTTTGCCGCCTCGGCCTCGGCGATCGCCGTGCAGTCGAGCGCGGGCGCCAGCGCCGGCACCGAGGGGACCGGCGCCGCCGCCAGCGGCTCGAAGACCGCCGACAAGGCCACCGCCAACGCGGAGTACCAGGACGGCATCGTCGTCTTCACCATGGCCAAGGGCGGACTGATGTACGCCGCCACGATCGCCGGGCAGAAGTACTCCTACGATCCGGTCAAGTAGTCGGGGGAGGCTCGCGGATCGCCCGGCGCCGGTGCGATAATCCCGGCGCTCCGATGCCGGGATATTCGATCGACTCGAATGGAGTCCGGGCGCTCCGCACGCGCGGCGCCGGTGCGCTCCTCGCCCTCGCGGGCGGGCTGGTCGCTGCGGCCCCCGCTCCCGCTCCTGGCCCGGCCGCCCCGGCCGCCGGCCGGCTGGAGGCGCGGGTCGCCGTGGTGCTCGCCGATCTGTCGGTCCGCCCCGTCCCCAAGCAGAAGTTCGTCGTCGTGCCGGCAGCGGGCGGCGCGCCGCTCGCGGTCACGACCGCCTTCGACGGCACTCTCGCCCAGCCGTTCCCGCCGGGCCGCTATCGGATCCAATCGGAAAACCCGCTCGAGTTCGAAGGGAAGCGCCTGACCTGGGACGTCGAATTCGAGGTCCGACCCGGCGCCACGACCAGCCTCGAGCTGTCCAATGACAATGCCCGGACGGAGCCGGCCGCGGGTGCGGCCGCCGCGGGCGGCGCGACCCCGGGCACGGCGGGGGCGACCGACGCCAACCTCGACGCCGGCGTGCTCTACGAGCGCTACCGCGCGGGGGTCTTCAAGATCGTCGCCGCCGGGGGGCACGGCAGCGGTTTCCTGGTCGCTCCCGAGGGGCTCATCCTCACGAACCATCACGTCATCGAGGGCGCCAGTTACCTGGCCGCCCGGATCGACGAACGGCACAAGTACGCCGTCACGGTCATCGCCGACGACGCCGAGCACGACGTCGCCGTGCTGCGCATCCATCCCGACACGGTCCGCGGCCTCCCGGTGCTGCCGCTCGCCGGCGATCGCCCCGGCGGCGTCGCGGTCGCGGTTGGCGATCGGGTGGTCGCGATCGGCAGCCCGCTGACTGCCGAGACGATCCTGACGCAGGGGGTCGTGAGCAAGGTGCAGCAGGATCGGCTGATCAGCGACGTGAACATCAACCCGGGCAATTCCGGCGGGCCGCTGCTCGACCGCCGGGGCGACGTCATCGGGATCAGCACCTACGGCATCGAGTCGGGGAGCGGACCGGGCCTGTCGGGGATCACGCGGATCGGCGTCGCGGCGCCCGCGCTCGCGACCGCGCGCGAAAAGCTCGCCGGGTCGGAAATCCCCTCGTCCCGTCCGCTCCCGGTCGAGCCGGCCTGGAGGTTCGACCCCGCGGCGATCAAGAAGGACGCGCTCGCTTCCGAGCGCAAGCTCGAGGACTACCAGATGAAGCCGGGGAAGATCGAGGTCGGCTTCCTGACGCCGGTCTTCGTCGCCTCCCGGCTGCTGCAGGCCGATCGCGAGGCGAAGGCGGCGCATCAGAAGCGGCGCAAGGACGCGGAGCCCGCGCCGCCGGCCGACACCCAGGAGCAGAAGTTCTACGCCTGGCAGAAGGACGACGACAATTTCCGGGCGGTCGTCTTCGTGCGCGCCTTCCCGCAGATCAAGATGACCGCCGGATCGAAGTGGAAGATGGGGTTCACCGGTCGCGGCGGGAAGTTCCAGTTCGAGGCCGACTTCGATCGGATGGAGCTGCGGCGCGGCGGCGAGCTGGTCGAGCCGATCCTGCCCGGGCGCATCAAGGAGGTGGTGAACGTCACCGGCCCCTCCGCGAGCCTCCAGGATGTCGTCTACTGGGGGCTCTACGAGTATCCCCCCGAGGCGTTCAAGGAAGGCGCCGAGCTGGTGCTGCGGGTCTGGGAGCAGGGTGTCGCCGAACCGCAGGTCCTTCCCTTGAGCGACGGGCTGGTCACGAAGATCCGCGCGGACTATCGCGACTATTTCGCGGCGAATTCCGCGTCGGCGCCCTGATCACGGGACTGACGGAGGAGGGGGCGGTGGGCGGGGGAGGGGACGGAGTGGACTTTCCTTTCGGGCTGTCCCGCGGGCCGCGCAGCGACGATTCCGCCAACTTCCGTACGCACTTCCTGATCTCGATCATCGTTCTCATCATCGCCGCGCTTGGCGCGGACCTCGCGGGTCGGATCATTGGGCGGGGCCCGAGGAGCGCCCTCGAGGGAGCGCGCGCAACCCTGGACTTCTACGCTTTGGAGAGGGAGTACGCCCGGCTGGTCGAGTCGGACGTCTACGACCTGGGGAACCATCGTGGGCTGCTCGATGCCCATCTCTCGATCCCGAAAGTCACCCACACGCGGCATTCGACGACCCGGCGCGACGATGCTCCGATCGAGGCGCGTTACCAGAGGTACAGCGAGTCGGACGACCCGAGACTCCGTGACATCGGTTTCTACGGACTGGGGTATTTCTTCGCGCGCGACGACCTTCCCGATCGCGGCCTCGAGTATTTCGACAAGGTGGTCAACCGGAGCATGCCTTACCTGGGCAACTCGATCGGGTATGTCCTGTGGCGCGACAAGCGGGATCCCGACCGCGCCCTGCCTTACTTCAAGCAGGAGATCGCCAACCGGGGAAACATCGCCGGGGCGGTGTCGAACCTGTCCGAGCTCTATTGGGAAGGGCACCGACTCCAGGAACTCGACGCCTTGAGCCGGGATGCGGATCTGGGTCGGTACGTCCCGCTTCCCGAGCGGAGGTACCTTGATCTTGCCGAGCGCCGATACGCCGACTACTTCGTGACCGTCTCGCGCTCGGAACTGAGCGGCGTGACCTGGCTGAGCCTTCTGTCCAGCCTGGCGATCGCCCTGATGTTCCTCGCTTACATCTATTTCGTCGACGTGTTCGAGAAGGAGAGGGTTTCGCTCCTTTCGGCAATCTTCGGCATGGGGATCCTCTCGGGAGTCCTGGCGACGGTTCTCTACGACCTGTCGGGCGCGTACCTTGGACTGCGGGAGTCCGGGCGCGCCATGCAGGACCTGGGCTTCTTCGTCCTCGGGGTCGGGCTCATCGAGGAGACCGTCAAGGCGATCCCCGTCCTGATCGCTGCTTTTCTCTGGAAGAAGTGGAACGAGTCGGTCGACATCCTGGTGTTCGCCGGGGCGTCCGCCCTCGGTTTCGCCTGTATCGAGAACGTGAACTATTTCGGCCGCATCGCCATCGGGCTGATCGTCGGTCGCTCACTGACGGCGGTGGTGATGCACCTCTGCCTGACCACCCTGGCGGTGTACGGGCTTTTTCGCCAACGCTACAAGAAGGACGGGCGGGGCCTTTTCTGGGTCCTCGGATGCTTCGGGCTGGCCGTCCTGGCGCACGGGCTGTACGACTTCTTCATCTCGCTTCCGGAAGGGATGGGGATTCTTTCGACGGCCATCCTCTTCTACCTGATCATCGTGTATCGCAACATGATGCAGAACGCGCTGGGGCAGTCCGAGTTCTTCACCGTCGGCGCCTCCAGGATCAGTCTGTGGCTCTAC
>DATKFL010000491.1:0-2438 GCA_035511355.1 Dongiaceae bacterium | reverse complement strand
CAAGGCGATCGAGAAGGGGCGGCGGGATGGGACGCTGTTCACCGGCGAGTCGTCGCCCCTCGGCCGGGTCGCGACCGCGGACGAAATCGCCGGGCCGATCCTGTTTCTCTGCTCCGACCTCGCCACCTTCGTCACCGGCGAGATACTGAACGTCAACGGCGGCTCGGTCCTGTGCGGCTGAGCCGGGGGAGGGGCCCATGTCCGACAGCACGCTGACCCGCCGGCAGTTCGCCGGTTCGCTCGCGGCGCTGACCGCGGGAGTGATCGGGAGGCCGGACCGCGCCGCCGCCGCGGCGGTGCCGGCCGCGGTCCCGGCGGCCGCGACCGCTCCCGCCGCGCCGGCTGCCCCGGTGGCCGCGGCGCCGGTCGCGCGGCCCGGCGCGGTGGTCGCGCTCGACTCGAACGAGAACCCGTACGGGCCGTCGCCTCTGGCGATCGAGGCGATGATCCGCGCGCAGGCGGGCGCGGCGCGGTACCCCGATCCGCTCGAGACCCCGCTGGTCGAAGATCTGGCCCGGCAGCACCACGTGACCCCGGAGCAGATCGTTCTCGGCTGCGGGTCGGGCGAGATCCTCAAGATGGCCGACGCCGCCTTCCTCGGGCCGGGGAAGACCCTGGTCGCGGCCGAGCCGACTTTCGAGGCGGTCCTGATGTTCGCCGGGCTCGAGAAAGCCGAGGCGATCAAGGTGCCGCTCGACCGCGATCACCGGCACGACCTCGCCGCGATGGCGAAGGCGGTCGACGCCCGCACCGGCCTGGTCTACGTCTGCAACCCGAACAACCCGACCGGCACCATCGTCTCCGGCCGCGCGCTCGAGGCGTTCATCAAGGGGCTGCCGGCCGGCGTCGTGGTGCTGGTCGACGAGGCGTACCACCATTTCGTCGAGGACCCGGCCTACCTGAGCATGGCGGAGCGGATCGCCGACCACCCCGACGTCGTCGTGGTGCGCACCTTCTCGAAGATCCACGGCCTCGCCGGGATGCGGCTGGGGTATGCGATCGGATCGAAGGAGCGGATCGCGGCGCTCCGGCCCGAGGCGGTCTGGAGCAACGGCAACGCCGCGGTGCTCGAAGCGGCGCGCGCCAGCCTCGGCGACCCGGCGAACCTCGCGCGCCTGAAGCGGCTGATGAACGACACCCGCGCGTGGCTGGTGAGCGAATTGAAGTCCGACGGCCGCACCGTCATCCCGTCGGAGGCGAACTTCGTGATGATCGATCTCGGCGCCGACGTCGGGCCGGTGATCGAGGCGCTCCGGGCGCGCGGGGTCCGGCCGGGGCGGCGCTTTCCGGCGATGCCGCAGTGGCTGCGGGTGTCGATCGGGACCCGACCGGAGACCGCGGCGTTTCTCGAGGGACTGCGGGCGGTGGCGCCGAAGCGGGCTTAGCCGGCGGTCGCCCCGGCACGCTCGGCGATCAGCCGATCCAACTCGACCCGCAGCCGATCGAGCACCTCGTCGTAGGGAAAGGCGCCGACCAGCCGGTCGCCGGCCTTGAGATTCACGTGGTTCGGCGCGCACCAGAGGCCGAGATCGGCGTCGTCGGTCTCGCCCGGCCCGTTCACCCTGCAGCCCATGACCGCGATGGTCAGCGCGTGGTCGCGCGCGTAGACCGTCAGGTCGCGGACTTTCTCGGCCAGTTCGACGAACGCCTCGTTCTCCACCCGCGAGCAGGAGGGGCAGGAGATGATGTTGAGGCGGCGCGCCAGGTTCTCCGGCACGGTGCGGAAGCGGCCATGCGCCACGTCGTCGAGGATCCGCCGGCCGGCCTCGATCTCCTCCCCCTTGCGGTCGTTCGGGACGGTGAGCGAGACCCGCAGGGTGTCGCCGATGCCGCGCGCCAGGAGCTGCTCGAAGGCGATCCGGGTCTTGATCACCCCGTCGGGCGGCAGGCCGGCCTCGGTCACGCCGAGGTGCAGCGGCACGTCGGGGCGCTCGCCGGCGAAGCGGCGGTTGGCGTCGATCACCTTCGCCGGGTCGGAGTCCTTGAGCGACACGCAGAAGCGGGTGAAGCCGAGCCCGTCGAGGATCGCCGCGTGCTCGACCGCCGAGGCGACCATCTCGCCGACCGAGTCGTCGCCGAAGCGGCCGACCTTCTCGGGATCGACCGAGCCGCAGTTGACCCCGATCCGGATCGCGACATCGTGCTTTGCGGCGACCTCGGCGAGGAACGCCACCTTGTCGCGCACCGCCCGCGATCGCTCGTGGTGGTGCAGGTGCCCCGGGTTGTAGCGGATCTTGTCGACGTGCGGCGCCACTTCCGACGCGAGGCGGTAGTTCTCCTGCAGGTCGACCGAGAGGTTGGCCTTGGTGGCGGCGCGGATGGCGGCCAGCGCGGCGGCATCCTTCGCGCTGTCGACGGCGATGCGCACGACGTCGGCGCCGGCCCGCTCCAGGTCGAGGACCTGGCGGACGGTCGCCTCGACGTCGGCGGTCTTGGTC
>DATKFL010000490.1:0-4382 GCA_035511355.1 Dongiaceae bacterium | reverse complement strand
GCCGAGCCGCGGGTCGGCCGCCTCGATCAGGGTCTTGACCGTGCCGCTCCCGGGAAAGACGACGAACTCGATCCCCTTCGCGACCCGGGTCATCCCCGCCTCGCGCGCCGCCTTGAGGACCAGCGCCGCGCCGAGCAGATCGTCGTACGAGCCGTTGGTGCAGGAGCCGATCAGCGCCTTGTCGAAGGTGAGCCGCTCGCGCGCCACCTCGGCCGCGGGGAACGCGTTCCCTGGGCTGAACGGCTTCGCCACCATCGGCGCGACCTCGGCGAGGTCGAGCGACTCGTCGATCGCGAACCCGGCGTCCGCGCCCGAGACGAGGCGCGGGTAGGGACGCGTCAGCCCGCGCGTGGCGTACCAGGCGTCGGTCAGGTCGTCCTCGGCGAAGATGCCGTTCTGCGCCTCCGCCTCGGCCATCATGTTGGCGATGGTGTTGCGCGCCGTCATCGGCAGCTGCCGTCCGGCGTCCACGAACTCGACCCCCATTCCCTGCGCCTGCGCCTTCCCCCAGCGGCGGAGAAGCTCGAGCACGATGTCCTTGCCGCCGGTCCAGGGCTGCAGGCGTCCACGGAAGACGACCCGACGCTGCTTCGCCAGGCTCATGTGGATGTAGCCGGTCGCCCAGCCGAACCCGAGCGTCGTCGAGCCGATGCCGATGCCGATCGCCCCGTAGGCGCCGTAGGCGCGGCTGTGCGAGTCGGCCCCGGGGTAGAAGCCACCCGGCACGATCAACCCCTGCTCGGGGAAGTAGAAATGGAAGATGCCGTCCCCCGGAGCGGCATAGTGCGGCCGGCCGAGATGGTGCTTCGCCGCGAAGTGGCGCGAGATCGCGGTCTGTCGGTCGTCCTCGTCCTTGCCGGTGAACACGAAGTGATCGGCGGCGATGGCGATCTGCCGGGGGGCGATGCTGTCCCCGCCGGTGATCTGGTTGAAGGTGTGGATGGCGAACGGCGCCGTGCCGTCCGAGCCGGGCAGGAGATCGGCGTAGATCCTGAGGGTCTCGCCCGGCGTCACCTTCGCGTCGCGATCGACGCGGTGCGCCCAGACGATCTGCTCGGTCAGGGTCAGGCGGCGCGCGACCTCGGGCTCGGGAAAGATCGCGCGCGGCGTGACCCGCACCGACGCCGTGAACTCGCGCCGTCCGATCTCGAAGATGCCACCGCCACGGCGGATCTCCTCTTCCTTGACGGTGAGCGGCACCGGGGTGTAGGTGCGCTGTTTCGTGAGGTTGGCGAGCGCGCGGGTCGCGGTGTCGAAGGTCATCTCGTCGCCGTCGGCGGCGTCGGCCACCGCCTCGGGGCATTGCACCACGTGCAGGCCGAGGTTGATCGCGTTCCTCCGGAAGATGTCCCCCATGTTGGCGCCGCAGACGATCACCATCTCGAGGCCGGCCTCCTCGGCGACCCCCTTGAGCCCCGCGGGCGACATCTCGCGCGACGAGCCGATGGCGAAGCGCTCGCCGGCGACCAGGAAGTTCGCCCCGTCGTGCACCCGCTTGCGGAAGTCGGGCATCAGGTGGCGGAAGGAGCCGGACTTCCATTTCTCGTCGAGGGTGTCGAGGCTCTCCGAGACGCAGTCGGCCGCCGGGGTGATCTGGTCGGTGTCGATGGCGTCGCGCTTCTGTCCCGGCCTGGCCGGGTCCCAGAAGACCAGCGCCCGGCCGCGCACCAGGTGCGTGCCGTCGACCCGGTCGCGCGGCGCGGGGGCGCGGCCGGCGAGGTTTTCGAGGGTGACGCCCGGCAGGAGCCGGGCGGGGGTCATCGGCGAGTTCGAAGGTGGTGGCGGTTCGTGTCCCATGGAGTGCGCATTGTAGGCACGTGACGCGTGTCTGTCCACGCGCAGCGCGGCGGAGCAGAGCCCCCGCGCCGGGCGCTTCGGGTCGGCCCGGTTCCACCCGGAACCGGTCCGCCCCGCGTATACACTCGCGATGATGCCCGACGATCGTTTGCTCATGCGTCGCATCCGCCGGGGGGACGAACGCGCCTTCGCCCTCCTGGTCGAGCGTCACGGCGGGCGCCTCCTGACGGTGGCGACGCATCTTCTCGGTTCGCGCGCCGACGGCGAGGACGCGGTGCAACGCGCCTTCCTGCGGCTGCATCTGTCGGCGTCGGCCTATCGCGCGGAGTGGGCGGTCTCGACCTGGTTGTACCGGATCCTGACCAACGTCTGCCTCGACGAGATCCGCCGGCGCCGGGCGCGGCCGGAGGTCGCCGACGGGCCCGCCTTCGACCCGCCGGCGGAGGAGCCGCCGCGGCTCCGGGGCCGGCGGCGCGAGCCGATCGACGGTCGCGCCGCCGATCGCGCGGTGGATCGCCTCGACGTCGCGCGGGCGCTCCAGAAGGTGCCGAACGAGGCGCGCGCGCTGCTGGTGCTGCGTTACGCCGACGGGTTGTCCTACGGCGAGTTGAGCCGCGTGCGCGGCATCTCGATCAACACGGTCAAGAGTCAGCTGGCGCGCGGCAAGTCGCTCCTGCGCGCGGCCTGGAAGGAGAGTGGATCATGACGGCCGATCGTTCCGATTCGTTGTTCACGGTGGAGGCGGCGCTTCGGGCCCGCCTCGGCAAGCCCGAGGCCGACGCCGCGCTGGTCCGCAAGGTGGTCGCCGCCGCCCGCCGCCGCTTCAAGACCTTCGACCGGGTGCGGCGCGACTATGTCGTCGATGCGAGCGAGCGCGGCATCACCCGGATTCGCGCCGGCCGCGCCGGCGAGCATCCCGGCGCCGCGGCGACCCGGCACGCCGCGCAGGGCCTCGAGGAGCTGCACGAGTACCTCGACGGCCGGCGGGCGTTCTTCGCGGTCGCGGTCGACCTCGAGACTCTCCCCGCCTTTCAGCGCCGCGTACTCGACGAAGCCTGTCGGATCCCGTTCGGCGGGACGACGTCGTACGCGGCCCTGGCGGATCGCGTCGATCACCCGAACGCGGCGCGCGCCGTCGGCACCGCGCTGGGGCGCAATCCGGTGCCGTTCATCGTCCCCTGTCACCGGGTGCTGCGCGGCGACCGGACTCTCGGCGGATACGGTCTCGGCCTGCCGATGAAGGCGGAGCTGCTCGAGCTGGAGCGCCTGGTGCCGCTCCTCGAAGGGTGCACGACGACGCGCATCCTGTGCCGCGTCGGCTGCCCGGCCCTGGCGCGCGCGCGCGACGATCGCAAGGTGGTCTTCGCCTCGGTCGCCGACGCGGGCGAGGTCGGCTACCGGCCCTGCCGGGTCTGCCACCCGGAGGCGGCATGAGGCGGTCGCCTGACCCGGCGCCGCGCGCCGCGGTCGACTGGACCGCGGTGGCGCGCGACCTCGACACGCGCGGCTTCGCGCGGCTGCCGGGTCTCCTGTCCCCCGCCGCCTGCGACGAGGTGGCGGCGCTGTACGCCCGCGACGCGCATTTCCGCAAGACCATCGACATGGCGCCGAAGCGGTTCGGGGTCGGGCAGTACCGCTATTTCAAGGCGCCTCTGCCGGCGCGCATCGCGGCGCTGCGCGCCGGCGCGTACGCGCCGCTCGCCGCGATCGCCAACGACTGGCGCGCGGCGCTCGGGTCGAAGGACCGCTTCCCGTCGACCCACGCGGCCTACCTGCGCCTCTGTCATCGCCACGGGCAGACCCGACCGACGCCGCTGCTCCTCCGCTACGGCGCGGGCGGTTGCAACCGGCTGCATCAGGACCTCTACGGTCCGCTGGTCTTCCCGCTGCAGCTGACCGTGCAGTTGCGCCGGCCGGGGATCGATTTCGAGGGGGGCGAGTTCCTCCTGGTCGAGCAGCACCCGCGCGAGCAGTCGATCGGCACCGCCCTCGCGCTCGCCCAGGGGGAGGCGGTGATCTTCCCGGTGCGCGATCGTCCGATGCGGGGGAAGCGCGGCTTCCGTCGCGTCGGCGTGCGGCACGGCGTGAGCCTGGTGAGCGCGGGCGATCGGCTGACGCTCGGCATCATCTTTCATGACGCGGCCTGAGAAGGAGGGCGTGATGCGGGAATCGGCGCGATGAGCGCTCCGGAGAAGGACTACGTTCTCGGCACCCACGAAGAGGAGATTGAGCGGCTCGGGTTGCAGCACCGCCTCTGGCGGCCCCGCGTCCTCGACGGCTGGCAGCGCGCCGGGTTCGGCGCCGGGCAGCGGCTCCTCGACGTCGGCTGCGGGCCTGGCTGGGCGACCCTCGATCTCGCGGCGATCGCCGGGGCGTCCGGCAGGGTGTTCGCGGTCGATCGATCGCGCCGCTTCCTCGATCATCTCGGGCGCGCCGCCGCGGCGGCCGGCGCCGCGCCGGGCCGGGCGCCGATCGAGACCTTCGAGCGCGATCTCGACGAAGCGGGCCTTCCCGACCTCGAGGTCGACGGCGCGTTCGCGCGCTGGGTGTTCGCCTTCGTGCGCCGGCCGCAGGCGCTCCTCGAA
>DATKFL010000489.1:0-7084 GCA_035511355.1 Dongiaceae bacterium | reverse complement strand
CCTCCGGCGCCGGGTCCGGGGAGATGCTCTGCGCCGCGGCTTCCGCGGCCGCGGTCCCGACGCCGCCATGCAGCCCGCGCACCTGATCGGCGCTCGTGCAGCCGATTTCGACCCGCTGGCGGTCGTAGGCGACGCGGCTCTCGAGAAAGATCAGGGTGCGGTAGGCGTCCTCGACCCGATCGAGGGTGCCGCGCAGCGCCTCGGCGGCCACCAGCGGCGCGAGGGGCGTGGTGTCGGGGTCGAGCGCGCGCCGCAGGACGTGATAGGCGACCTGGATCTCCTTCGGCGACGCCTTCGGGAGCACCTCGAGGACGCGGTAGTGATCGAGCGCGGCCAGTTCCTCCCACTCCATCAGCTCGGCGCGGGCGTCGGGCGCCGACGCGGTGAGCAGGCGCTCCGCGGCGCGCGCGATGCCGCGCGTCGCCGGGGTGCTGGGGAACTGCTGGGAGAGCGGTCGCCGTTTCGCCACCGCCTGCGCCACCGACGGATCGTGCGGCACGAGGCCGGCGATCGGCAGCGGCAGCCCGAGCCCCTTGCGGAAGGCGGTCGCGAGGACCGCGCCCGCCTCCTCGTCCGCCTCGTCGCGCACCAGGTTCAGGATCAGCTCGAGCCGCAGCGCCCCGGCCTCGCGCGCCACGGCGCCGCGCACGCGCGCGTCGAGCGCGGCGATCCGGATCATCAGGTCGCGGAACGGGAGACGCGCGGCGCTGAGCCCGTCCGCCGTCAGCAGGTCGTCGATGGCGCGGCGCGTGTCGTCGGGGAGCGCCCGGTCGAGGCAGCGGCGCAGGTGCGCCTCCGCGAACAGGACGGCCGCCTCGAGGGCCTGCGGTTCGGCGGTCGTCGCCACGATGCCGAGCCCGCCGAGGGAGAAGGCGTCGAGCACCTCGGCGGCCCGCCCCGAGCCGCAGTCGACGATCACGACGTCGGCGTCGAGCGCCGGAAGCCCGGCGCGCACCTGGGCCACGAGCGCCTGCGGGTCGGCCGGCGGTCGGGCGCCCGAGGGTCCGCCGACGAGCCGGAGGTTCGGAATCGAGGTCTCGATGGCGGCGTCGGCGAGCGTCTCGGTCCCGGCCAGGAGACCGGCGAGACCGCGCTTCACGCGCGCGAAGCCGAGGGCCGCGTGCAACTGGCCGCACTGCAGGTCCAGGTCGATCAGGATGACCCGCCGGCCGGCGCGCGCCAGCTGGATGCCGAGGTTGGCGGCCAGGAGCGTCCGGCCCGCGCCGCCCTTGCCACCCGCCAGGGTCCATACCGAGGTGGGCGCCATCACGCCACCTTGTCCGCGGTGTCCTTCTCCTCGAACTCCTCGCCGTCGAACGCGATCGTCCGCGCCTTGTCGTCCATCACCGTCTGCAGGGCCACGGGGCGGCCCCAGACCGTGTTCAGGTTCCGGAGGGTTTCGCGCGCGTAGTCGTGCCGCAGCTCGACGCCGTCGAAGCGGTGCTGCAGGAGGAGATCGCCGCGGTTCCTGTAGTTGCCATCGGCCACCTCGATGATCGGCTGCCCCTGGTTGGTCAGCTGCGCCAGGAGGCGCTGTTTCACCTTCGCGAACTCGCGGTCGCTGATCTGGTACATGCCGGTCTTCGGGTTGTAGTCGTACAGGAAGAGCTTCTGCGCGTGGCAGAACTCCTCGGTCAGGTAGGCGTCGATGAAGGTGATGTCGGTGCAGACCCGGCGCACCTCGAAGATCTTCTCGCGCCCGAGGCCGACCTTGCGGTCCCAGCGGGCCCGCGTCTGGAGGTCGTCGCAGTCGTCGTATTCCTTGCCGAACCGGCCGCGGTTCCAGCGGTCTTCGATGTCGCGGTACAGCTCGACCCCCAGCTTGTAGGGATTGATCCGGCCGCGCCCGCCGAGGGTCCCGGAGTGGTGGTCGGCGTAGTCGATGAGCTCGCTGTCCTTGAGCGCCTTCTCGGTCATGATCTTCGAGTGCCAGTAGGTCGCCCACCCCTCGTTCATGATCTTGGTCTGGGCCTGCGGCGCGAAGTAGTAGGCCTCGTCGCGAATGATCGCCAGGACGTCGCGCTGCCAGTTCGCGAGGCGCGCGTGCTCGATCAGGAAGCGCAGGACGTCGCGCGCCGGGGTGGCGGGGAAGCGCCCCCGCCGGCTCACGGCCTCCTCCTCCAGCCGGCGCTGCTCCGCCTCGATCAGGTGCGGCGGGTTGATGAAGTCGTTCATGTACGACTTGCTCTTGAGACGCTGGGCCACCGGCTTGGGAGCGTCCGCCGCGACCTCGGGGCGGTCGCGCACGATGAACGGCGCGTGTGGATCGATCAGGTTCTCGAGCGACAGCGCGACGTCGATGAAGTTCTCGACCGTCTCCACGCCGTGCCGATCCATGTGCCGCCGGACCCGGGTGGCGTGGTTCGCCATGTCGTCCATCATCTTCCGGTTGGTGCGCGCGAACGAGAGGTTGTTCTTGAAGAAGTCGCAGTGCGCGTAGACGTGCCCCATGACCAGCTTCTGGTCGACCTGCGCGTTGCACTCGAGGAGGTAGGCGTAGCAGGGGTCGTTGTTGATCACCATCTCGTAGATCTTCGACAGCCCGTACGAGTACGACTTGGAGAGGGTCTCGTACTCCATCCCGTGCCGCCAGTGCGGGTAGCGGGTCGGGAAGCCGCCGTACGCCGCGACCTGGTTCAGCATCCGGTAGTCGAGGATCTCGAAGATCACCGGGAAGAAATCGAGCCCGTAGGAGCGCGCGTACCCCTCGATCTCCTCCTGCAGGATCGCCAGCTCCTTCGGCAGGTTCGCCATCTCAGCGCCCCCGCCCGAGGAAATCCTTGATCGACTGGTAGATGCCGTCCTTGTTCTCGATGCGCGACAGCGCGACCCGCTCGTCGCTCCCGAGGGTCTCGCGCACGTCGACCAGGAACTGCCCGGTGCCGTAGGGGCTCTCGACCTGGCCGTAGGAGAACTGGTTCAGCCGCGGCAGGAGCTGCTGGCGCAGGAGCCCGATGCACTCCTCGGTGTCCCCCTGCGACCAGTTGTCCCCGTCGGAGAAGTGGAAGGCGTACACGTTCCAGTCGTCCTGCGCGTAGTCCTGCTCGATGATCCGCGCGCACAGGCGGTAGGCGGCGGAGATCACGGTGCCCCCCGATTCGCGCGTGTGGTAGAAGGTCTCGCGGTCCACCTCGCGCGCCTCGGCGTCGTGCACGATGTAGCGGATCTCCACGCCCTTGTAGTGGTGCCGCAGCCAGGTGTCGATCCAGAACGACTCGATCCGGACGATCTCCTTCTGCTCTTCGCCCATCGATCCGGAGACGTCCATCATGTAGACGATCGCGGCGTTCGCCTGCGGCAGGGCCGCGCTCTTCCAGGAGCGGTAGCGCTTGTCCTGGCGGATCGGCACGATCATCGGCGCCTCGGGCCGGTAGGTCCCGGAGCGGATGCTGCGCTTCAGGGTCTCCTTGTAGGTGCGCTTGAAGTGCCGGAGCCCCTCGGGGCCGAAGCGCGAGATGCCGACGTAACGGTCGCGCGACGAGATGATGTTCTTGCGCCCCTTCGGCTGGATCGCCGGCAGCTCGAGCTCCTCGCCCAGCATCGCCGCCAGCTCGTCGAGGGTCACGTCGACCTCGAGCAGGTGCTCGGCCGCCTGGTCGCCCGCCTTGCGCTCGGCGCCGTCACCGTCGCCCGGGCCGAGCACGGTGCCGACCGCGCCCTCGCCCTGGCCGACCCCGCCCTGGTTCTTCTTGCCGTGCTGGAACTGCGGGATGTGGATCTGCGGCAGGGGAATGGAGATCAGGTCCTTGCCGCGACGGCCGATCAGCTCACCGCTGCTGATGTAGCGGCGCAGGTCCTGCTTGATCCGCCCGCGGACGATCTGGCGGAACCGGTTGTGGTCCTGATCGATTCTGAGGATCATCGGCCCATCCGCGCCCTGAACGATGCCCCGGGTCCGCCGCCGCCCGGCGACTCAGTCGCGGGTGTCGCCGCGGGCGAAGATGCTGGCCACGTAGTTCAGCACGTCGGTGGCGCAGATGTCGCAGTAGCCGTACGCCTTCCGGAGGCGGCTCTTGACGACGTCGATCTTCTCCTGCGTGTCCTTGTCGACCACCGACGACACCAGCGAGGTCAGCTTGATGGAATCCTTCTGGTCCTCGAACAGCTTCAGCTCGAGGGCCTTGTGCAGGCGCTCGTTGGTCTTGTAGTTGAACGTCTTCCCCTCGACCGCGAGCGCGCCGATGTAGTTCATGATCTCGCGCCGGAAGTCCTCCTTCCGGTTGTCGGGGATGTCGATCTTCTCCTCGATCGAGCGCATCAGCCGCTCGTCCGGCTCCTCGTCCTGGCCGGTGTACTTGTTGCGCACCCGCTCGCGCTGGGTGTAGGCCTTGACGTTGTCGATGTAGTTGCTGCAGAGCCGGGAGATCGCCTCCTCGTCCGCCGAGATGGCGCGCTGCACCTCGTTCTTGGCGATGTCCTCGTACTCCTGCTTGACCACCGCCAGCAGGTCCCGGTACCGCTTGCGCAGGTCCTCGGAGGTGATCAGCGAGTGGTGCCGGATGCCCGACTCCATCTCGTTGAGCACCATGAACGGGTTGATGCAGCCCTCGCCCTTGTCGGAGACCAGCGCGTTGCTGATCTTGTCCTGCACGTAGCGCGGCGAGATGCCGTCCATCCCCTCGCGCATCGCCTCCTTGCGGAGCTCCTTGACGTTGTCCTCGGTGAAGCCGGGGAGCGTCTTGCCGTTGTACAGGCGGAGCTTCTGCATGAGCGTGAGGTCGGCCTTCTTCGGCTCCTCGAGGCGCGTCAGGATGGCCCACATCGAGGCCATCTCCAGCGTGTGCGGCGCGATGTGCTTGCCGCGGATGCGCGCCGGGTTGTAGTCCTTCTCGTAGATCTTGATCTCCTCGGCGAGCTTGGTGATGTAGGGGACGTCGATCTTGACCGTCCGGTCCCGGAGCGCCTCCATGAACTCGTTGTGCTGCAGCTTCCGGTACTCGGGCTCGTTGGTGTGCCCGATGATCACCTCGTCGATGTCGGTCTGCGCGAACTTCTTCGGCTTGATCTTGTGCTCCTGCGACGCGCCGAGGAGGTCGTACAGGAACGCCACGTCGAGCTTCAGGACCTCGATGAACTCGATGATGCCGCGGTTGGCGATGTTGAACTCGCCGTCGAAGTTGAACGCGCGCGGGTCGGAGTCCGATCCGTACTCGGCGATCTTCCGGTAGTTGATGTCGCCGGTCAGCTCGGTGGAGTCCTGGTTCTTCTCGTCCTTCGGCTGGAAGGTGCCGATCCCGACGCGGTCCTTCTCGGAGAGGATCAGCCGGCGCACGCGCACGTGCGAGATGATCCGCGTCCAGTCGCCGCCGTAGCGCAGGTTCAGCTCCTTGAAGTTCTGCCGGCAGAAGGGGCAGAGGTCGCCCTCGATGGTGATCCGCGCGCTCTCCGCCTGGCCCTCGTTCAGGTGGCGGGTCACCTCGGCGCGCAGATCCTCCGGAATGAGGTGCAGCGGCTCCTCGTGCATCGGGCAGGGGAGGATCTCGGCCGGCTGATCGGGACGCCGGCGGCCGGTGCCGCCGTCCATCACCCAGTAGAACGAGTAGACCGCGCCCTCCGGGGTCTTCGAGTAGTCTTCGAGACCGCGCTTGAGGCGGCGCGCGATCGTCGACTTGGCCGATCCGACCGGGCCGTGCAGCAGCAGGACGCGCTTCTCGGTGCCGTAGCGCTGCGCCGCCGACTTGAAGACGTTGACCAGCTTCATGAGCGGCACGTCGAGCCCGAACACGCCGTCGATGCCGCCGTGCTCCTTATCGTCGAAGAAGTTGTAGTGCACGATCTTCTTCTTGTACTCGTAGTACTCGCGCGTCCCCTGCGCGAGGATCATGTCGTAGACCCGCTGGAAGGCGGTGCGGGTCACGCGCGGGCTCTGGCGCACGACCGCGAGGTAGTCCTCGAAGGAACCTTCCCAGTGCTGGTCGCGGAACCCGCGCAGGTCCTGAAGCCTGCCGATCATCTGGACGATTTCGCCGCCCGCGACCGTCGGTTTCGGTTCCGCGGTCCTGGGGGTCGTGGGGGATTCCGCCGTATCTTTCTGATAGGAAGCCATTTCCTCGCCTCCGCGGACTCGGCTGAGAATATAGGGTCCAGTCAAGGAATTGTCAAAACGTCGGAGCAAGTTTTGTAACCGCCCGGTCGCGACGCGCCCGCGGCACCTCCCCGCCGCGCCGCGTCGAGCCGGCCGTTGACACTCCGGCGCGCGGATCGCTACCATCCGCGCCGGATCGGTGAGGAGGTCTCCCGTGCGTCCGACGGCGGTTCCGCGCGTCCTCAGGTCCAACCTGCGCGACGTCCTGGCCACACCCGATCTGCGCGGCCCCGCCCTCCTGGCCGCGATCGAATCGGCCGGCGGGGCTTCGGGCGCCGATCCCTTCCGCGCCTGCCTCGAGATGCTCGCCGAGACCGCGCCGGAAGGTGACGAGGCCCGGCGGCGGGTCGAGGCGATCGAGACGCATCGCGCGCAGCTCGAGTCGCGCCTCCTGCGCGACCCCGGGTTCGCGGTGGCCGCGGCCGATTGCCTGCCGGGCGCCGGCGGGGGAGCGGCCGCCACGGCGGCGCGCGCACCGCAGGGTCCGGGCCGACCCGAGCCGCACCACGATTTCGACGCCGCCTTCGCCGCCGAGCTCAGCCGGGTCCGAAGGACCGGCCGGCCGCTCACGCTGCTGCTCGCCGCGCCGACGACGCCGCCCGAGGAAAGCCGCTGGGTCGATCTCCTCGCCGCCCTCCGGGAATCGGCGCGCGACGTCGATCGGATCGCGCGCTGCCTGCCGGAGGGGATCGCGGGCCTGCTTCCCTGCACCACGAGCGCCGAGGCCGCGCGCGCCGCCGCCCGCCTGGCGGGGATCGCGGAACGGGTCACCGGCATCGGCTGGTGCGTCGGCGTCGCCTCGGCCCCGATGGCGGGGCTCGAGCCCGCGGAGATCGCGGCCGCCGCCCGCGCGGCGGTGGCGCGCGCGCGGCGCGACGGCCCGGGCACGGTGCGTCTCGCCTCCGGAGATCGGCGCCGGCACGGCCGGCGCGCCCCGCTCGGCGACCTGCGCGCCCGCGTCGGCCCGCCGCACCGGAGCGCGCCCGCGGACGTCGAGGA
>DATKFL010000488.1:0-4802 GCA_035511355.1 Dongiaceae bacterium | reverse complement strand
GGCGCCGCCGACGCCGCGGCCTCGACCCGCGCTTCCCACGCCGCGGCGCGCGCCGCGAACTGGTCGGCGTCGCCCGCGAGCAGGGCGTCCACCGTCTCCGGCGACAGGAGATCGCGCAGCGCCCGCGCGCGCGCCGCCGCGTCGGACGGATGGAGCGCCCGCACCCGCAGGCGCGCGGCCGCCAGCCGCTCGACCGCCGGGGCGAAGATCTCCCCCACCAGCCGGGCGATCCGATCGCGGAGCGCGACCGCGAGCAGCGGGAAGGCTCCGTCGGTGCCGACGCTGACCGAGAGCGCGCCGCGGCGCACGGTGGCCGGCACCTGGAACGAGCAGAGGTGGGTGACGTCGACGACGTTGCAGAACAGGCCGTACTTCGCGGCCGCCTCCCACGCGGCGCGCTGCACGACGGGGTCGTCGGTCGCGGCGATGACCAGCGCGACGCCGGCGGCGTCGGTGGTTTCGAACCGGCCGGTGCGCCGCTCGATGCGCGCGCCGTAGGCGGCCTCGAGCTCGTCGAAGTCGGAGCGCCACTCCGGCGCCACGACGCGCACCCGCGCTCCCGCCGCGAGCAGGTCGACGGTCTTGCGCCGCGCGATGACGCCGCCCCCGACGACCAGGCAGAGCCGCCCGTCGAGATCGAGCGCCACCGGGTAGAGCGGCGGATGCGCGGCGAGCGCGCGGTCGGCGGCCGGGGGCTCCCCCGCGGCCGGCCAGGGGACATCTGCAGTCGTGCGATCGAACGAGCGAGCGGGCGTGCTCATGAAAAACTCCCCAAAAAGCGAAACGGCCCAGCACCGCGAGGGGTGTGGGCCGTTTCGACTGCCTTTGCGTTGTGGTTCGGCTCTAGACGAGAACCTCCAGCACTCCGCGCCGGGCAGGGATCAGGCCCTGGCCTCGACAACAGGTGCAGCAGCAGAAGAGATTCGACGTCATGGTGGCGTTTATACCGCGAAACTTGCCGGTGTCAACCTGAAATTTCGTTCGACGGGTGCCGTAGGCCCTGCAGTTGTGGCAGGATGGAAGCATCCGTACACCGCCTTCTTGAGGAGGTCGCCATGCTCCGCCGCCGCCTTCCGTTCACCCGCCGGCACGTCGCGTTTCTCTTCGTGGCACTTCTGGCATTCGCCTTCTTCGCGCCCGGGCGTGACGTCTTTGCCCAACCCGACACCGCCGCCGGGCCGGTCCCGGCCGGCCTCTGGAAACTGACGCCGGCGAGCAATTTCGTCGAAGGGTGTTTCGACCCCTGCATGTGTCCGGTGCTGTTCCACGAGGCGCTCTTCGGCACGCTCCGGATGACGCCGGCGCCGGCCGACGCCGGCTTCGCCGTCTACGACGTCACCGACCTGAACTGGCTGGTGAAGGGGTTCGAGTACTGGGTGACCGGCTCCGGCACCTACCGCATCGGCGGCCAGCCGCTGATGCACCGGCTGACTCTCGATCTGAAGGTCGGCGATCGCGTCGTCGAGCACTACGACAGCGGCCTGACCCCGGTCGGTGCGTCCACGAACGCGCCCGAGATCACCATCGGCATTTCGAAGAACAACCTGGTCTGCCACGACACCCTGTTCAGCGTCACGATGCGTCCGCTGGTCGCGCAGGAGATCGCGACCTACGGGTTGCGGCAGTCGCGGTATGAAGAAGGCTGCTTCGGCCCCTGCGATTGCGCCGTGCGCGCGTGGCCCTTCATCGGCCGCCTCGGTCTCGTGCGCCTCGATGGCAACGGCTGGGGCGTGGGCGCATCGACGCCGGCCGACTTCGGCATCGTCGATCTGCGCGGCAGCGTGCTCGACCCGGCCACGGCGACCGCGAACTCGGGCAGGCCGGTTCTCGGGGGCGGCCTCTACCATGTCGATGCGGCGACGGGGCGGCAGCAGCTCCGGCTCGACCTTCTCGAAAACGGCGCCGGGCCGACCCGGTTCGACAGCGGCGAGGTCGCCTGGGGCGGCGACTTGAAACGAATCGACGCCGACGTCGCGGCGAACGGTTTCGCCTGCAACGACCGCGTCTATGCGATCGACGCGCGCCGCAAGCCGCGTTCCGACCTGGCCACCGAGTCGATCCGGCCCGATCCCTACCACCCGGGCGCCATCCCGGTTCCCTAGCCGGCACCCGGGGAGGAGAGCCGAAGGACCGACACCCTGCGCGCACGCTCTCTCTTTATCGCCCTGGCGCTCTGCGCGCTTCTGTGGCTCGGACTGTCGGTCCGCCGGCTGGAGCCGGCCGGCGATCTCTTCGTCGTCGAGGCGCCGCTTCTCCGGCTGGCGCCGCGCCGCATCGGGCCAGGGTGGCATCTCCTGCCACGCGGCCTGGTCACGGTCGCGGCCTACCCGGCCGGCGAGCGGCGTCTCCGGGTCGACTCGACCGGGTCGCAGGCGGCGATCAGCCGCGAAGGGTCGACGCTCGATCTCGAGACGCTCCTCACCTACTCGATCGATCCGGATCGCGTGGTCGACCTGCACCGCGCCCACGGCCCGGGGTATGAGAGCGGCTGGCTGACCGAACTCGCGCGCCACGCGACGGCGGAGCGGGTCGCCGCGGTGGCGTACGAGGTGGTGCGCAACCACGACCCCGAGCTGCCGCAGGCGCTGCGCGCCGCGCTGGCGCGGGTCGCCGAGCCTGACGGGATCCGAATCGCCGGCGTGCGGGTGAGCCAGGTGGCGGGGCCGGGAGAGCGCGGCGGCGACGTGGCGCGCGCGCCGGCCGAGCCGCTGCCGCGTCGCGTCGTGCTGATCGGCGTCGACTCGTTCACCTGGCGGATCATCGACCCGCTCCTGGCGGCGGGAAAGATGCCGTCGATGCAGCGCCTGATCGCGCGCGGGGCGCGCGCCAACCTGAGAACCATCACGCCGATCCTCTCGCCGGTCATCTGGACCAGCATCGCGACCGGCATGAAGCCGTCGCGGCACGGGATCGTCGACTTCGTGGTGACCGCGCGCGACACCGGCGACCTCGTGCCGGTGACCAGCGCGATGCGGCGCGCGCCGGCGCTGTGGAACCTGATGACCCGGCAGGAGGCCGACGTCGACGTGGTCGCCTGGTGGGCCACCTGGCCGGCCGAAACGGTGCGCGGCCGCATCGTCACCGACCGGGTCGCCTTCCAGCTGTTCGAGGCGGAGGCCGCCGACTGGACGCGCGACGATCCGGAGGCGGCGCGCGGCAAGACCTGGCCCGCCGATCTCTTCGCGACGATCCGCCCGCTCATCCGCCCGCCGGCCGGCGTCGGCGACGAGGTGATCGGACCGTTCCTCGGCGGTGGGCGGGTTCCGGCGGCCCCGACCGCGAACGAGGCCGAACTCCTGAAGCAGTTCCGCACCGTGGTGGCCGCGGGCGAGACCTATCACGGCATCGCCCGCCGCCTCCTCCAGGAGAAGCGCGCGACCCCCGGACCCTACCTCGGGATGTTCTACTACGAGGGACCCGACACCACGTCGCACCTGTTCATGCGGCACCGCCCGCCGCTCCTCCCGGGCGTCGACCGCGACGAGGCGGCGCTCTTCGGCGGCGTCGTCGATCGCTACTACGAGGCGCAGGACCGGATGATCGGCGAGATCGTCGAGGACGCGGGCCCCGACGCGACCATCGTCCTGGTCTCGGACCACGGCTTCAAGTCGGACAGCAACCGCCCGATCGACAGCGACCCGCGCATCGATCGCGGTCGCGCCGCCGAGTGGCACACGCCGGTCGGCGTCTTCGTCGCCGCCGGGCCCGGCATCAAGGCGGGTGTCGACGTGGGCGCGGCCTCGGTGCTCGACATCGCGCCGACGCTGCTCGCGCTCTTCGGTCTGCCGGCGGCGCGCGACATGGACGGCCAGCCGCTCACCGAGGCGATCGATCCGGCGTTTCTCGCGCGGCACCCGGTCGCCTGGATCGATTCGTACGGCGGGCAGCGTCCGCCCGACGACGAGGCGGTGGTCGCGTCGGGCGAAGACCGCGAGGTGATCGAGCGGCTGCGATCGATCGGCTACATCGGCGAGGAGCGGCTGACCGCACAGAACAACCGGGGCCTCATCGCCATGGACGAAGGGGACGTCGACGGCGCCATCACGCAGTTCGAGGCGGCGCTCGGCCGCGGCGCCGCCGATCCCGAGGTGAAGGTCAACCTGGCGCGCGCCTGGCTCGTCAAGGGCGACGCCGCGCGCGCCCGCGCCGTCGCCGAGGAGGTCGTGCGCGCCGACCCGCACAGCAAGCAGGCGCTCTCGATCCTCGCCGGCGTCGCGATCCGCGAGGGAAAGCTCGACGAGGCCGAGGCGACCCTGAAGCGGGCGCTCGCGATCGACCCGACCTTCACCGTGGCGCTCACCAAGATGGGGGAGGTGCTGCAACGGCAGGGGCGCGACGACGAGGCGCTGCAATCGTTCGAGCGGTCGGTCGCGATCGCACCGCTCTCACCGGTCGAGTACAACGCCATCGGCAACCTGCATCGCCGGCACCAGCGCCTCGATCAGGCGATCGCGGCCTACCGCGACGCGCTGCGCGCCGACCCGCAGTACATCGGCGCCTACAACAATCTCGGGCTCTGCCTTCAGGAGCGCGGCCGGCTCGACGAGGCCGAGGCGCTCTACCAGAAAGGGCTCGCGATCCGCCCCGAGAACCCGATCCTGCGCAACTCGCTCGCGACGTTGTTCGAGGCGCGCGGCCGGCGCACCGAGGCGCTGGCCGAGGTGGAGCGGGCTCTCCAGGCCAACCCCGACTGGCCGGTCGGGGTCGGGAACCGCGCGACCCTCCTGTTCGAGCTGGGGCGCCGGGACGAGGCGCTCGCCGCCTTCACGAAGTGGGTGGGGCTCGAGCCCGACAACCTCGAG
>DATKFL010000487.1:0-3484 GCA_035511355.1 Dongiaceae bacterium | reverse complement strand
GACCAGATCGCCTCGTGGCACCTCGACCGGCGGATCGTCAAGTTCCGCACCATCGACGGCGCGCGGCCGTCGCAGGTGGTGCTCCTGCGCGGCAGCAGCCTGCCCTCCCGCTGCCCGCAGAACCCGGTGTCGGAGATGGATCTCTGCTGGGTGCCGTCGCTCAAGCGGATCGCCGGGGTCGACAAGGTCCACCCCGATCTCCTGGGCGACCGGCCGCCCTGCGGGACGAAGTCGGGCATCGCGGCGCGCATCGACTTCGAGGCGGGCAACCTGTTCGCGAACGCGACGGTGAACCGGCTCTCCTCGTCGGATTTCTGGACCTTCTCACCGGCCCAGGGCGGGCCCGTCGAGCAGTACCTCGCCGACACCGTGCGCCTCGAAGTCGAGTCCCTGCCCGACGCGATGCTGGTCATCGAGGCGTACAAGTACGGCAACGACCGGAAGCCGGCCGAGACCCTCGTGCTCAAGCCCTGGAAGGAGACGATCGAGATCGCGATCAGCAACCTGCCCGACATGGTCGCCCATCCCGATCATGCCGGCGAGGCGACGATGGACCACTTCGCCGCCTACTACAAGCTCCTGAAGTCCAAGCCGCAGTACGATCCGATCCCGAGCACGACCCCCGCCTCGCATTGCCGGGCGATGGCGGCCGGGCTGCCGGTGACCGAGGGCCGCAAGAACTCCCGTTCCGTGCCGCCGACGCATCGCGGAGCCCCGATCCACACGATGGGGGTCTACCCGGCGCGCTGCACGCCCGGCATCGTCCCCTGATCCCTCGCAGGGGGACGATCCCCCGGCGCCGGTAGATCGCCGCGCGCGTCCGTCTCACTTCCGGGAGGCGGGCCGTGGACACGATGGTCGATCGCAAGGCGCCGGGGGATCGCATGGCGACGCGCGTGCTCCCCACCAACGACCGCGACCTCGAAGCTCTGCTGCGGGCGCGCGACGCGCTCGAAGGGCGGCTCCTCGTCGCGCCGGGCACGCGGGCGGCTTCGGCGGGCGCGGACGGGACGGCCGGCCTCGCCAACATCTTCGGCATCGGCATCGGCCTTCAGGATGTCGGCGGCCACCCGACCGGCCGGATCGCGATCAAGATCCTCGTCCGGGCGAAGCTGCCCCGGTCCCGGATCGCGGCCGAGGCGCTGGTTCCACGGAGATTCGACGGCTTTCTCACCGACGTCGAGGCCGTGAACGACGTGGCGGTGCCGCGCGTCGCCGCGCGCCGGCGGACGGGACGGCGCGGCGTGTCGATCAGCAGCGCGCATCTGGGGATGTCCGGCACACCCGCCTGCCTCGTGCGACGGGGGCGGGCGCTCCATATCCTCGGCAACAACCACATCCTGGCGCTGGTCAACCAGGGGCCGATCGGCGCCGACATCGTCCAGCCGGGCCGCCTCGACGGCGGGATCGTGCCGCGCGACGTCGTCGCGCATCTCGATCGGTTCGTCCCGATCGACTTCGAGGCGACCAACGAGGTGGACGCCGCCATCGCCCGCACGACCCCGGCGCGCCTCGCGCGACGCGGACTCGGGGCCTGGTCCCGGCGGCGGCCCGCGGCGCCGGCGGCCGAGGCGGCGCTCGGCATGCTGGTCGAGAAGAGCGGCCGCACGACCCGCCGGCGGCGCGGCCGCATCGACGCCGTGCACGTCACGCTCGACGTCAACTACGCGCCGCTCGGGCGCGTGGCGCGCTTCGCGCACCAGTTCCGGGTGCGCGGCCTCGGCGCCCCCTTCGGCGAGGTGGGCGATTCGGGCGCCCTGGTCGTGACCCGTCCGGGCAACCGCCCCGTCGGGCTGCTGTTCTCAGGGAGCGCCGCGGGAAACATGGCGTTCTGCAACGAGATCGAGCGGGTGACGCGGGCGCTCGGGGTGTCGATCGTCACTCTGGGCCGAGGACGCACCTGAAGGACGGCAGGAAGGGCGACCGGGGCGCCGAGTTCGTCGACCGCCTGAGATCGCGCACGGCGCCGGTGCCCGCGGCGCCGGATCACCCCGCTCCCGACGCGGGGCCCGGAGTGGCACCGGTCGCCTGAGGCGGGAGGCGCGCGGGTCGCACGGAACCCGCGCGCCTCCCCGATCTCAAACGGCGCGGCGCGCCGGCAGCCGGAGCCGCGCGAGGCAGCCCGCGCCGTCGCGGCGGTTCTCGAGGGTCAGGCGCCCGCCGTGCCCCTCGGCGATCTGCCGGCAGAGCACGAGGCCGATGCCGGTGCCGTGCGGCTTGGTGGTGTAGAACGGCACGAAGAGATTGGTCGCGGCGGAGATCCCGGGGCCGCCGTCCTCGATGCCGATTTCGATCTGCGGCCGGCCCGCCGCCGCGGCGCGGCGCCATCCGATCGCCACCCCGCCGCCGGTCTCCTGGGCCGCCTCGACCGCGTTACGCACCAGGTTGATCAGCAGCTGCTCGAGCTGATCGGCGTCGGCGTCGACCACCGCCGGCGGTCCGGGACGGACCGCGACCGGGAGCCTGGTCTCGAGCCCCGCGACCCGCCGCACCAGCGGCTCCACCTCGACCGGCGCCAGGGTCGGCGGCGGCAGCCGCGCCAGCCGCGCGTAGGCCTCCATGAAGCGGCCGAGCGATTCGGCCCGCGCTTCGATCACCTGCAAGCCGCCGCGCATGTCGTCGCGCCAGTCGGGCGGCAGCGGCTCGCGGCCCATCAAGGTCGAGAGGCTCCCGGCGATCGATCGGATCGGCGCGAGCGAGTTGTTCAGCTCGTGCCCGACGACCCGGATGAGCCGCTGCCACGCCTGGCGCTCCTCGTCCCGGAGCGCCCGGCTGACGTCCGAGAGCACCAGCAGCCGATGCGGCTCGCCTCCCTGCCGGAAGGTGCCGGTGTGCACCTCGTACCGTCCGCCGCCGGCGAAGGCGAGGTCGAGGATGCGCGGCTCGTCGAGGCGGAGGCAGGCCTCGAGACCCAGCTCACCCGCCTCGCGGGCGAGGAGTTGCTCCGCCGGCCTTCCCAGGAGCCGCTCGCCGGCGCGGTTCACCAGCCTCAGCCGACCGGCGGCGTCGAAGGCGAAGACCCCGACGTCGATCTCCTCCATCACCTTGCGCATCAGGGCGAGCGCCTCGAGCGCCCCGAGGCGCTGCTCCCGGAGCGTGTCGGCGAGCGCATTCACCTCGCGCATCACCTCTTCGATCGGATCCTCCGGCCCGCGGCCGCGACCGCGGAGCGAAAAGTCCCCCTCCCGGAGCGCGGCCAGGAGGTTGGCGATGCTCTGCAGCGGCCGCAGCACCCGCTCGCGCGCGACCAGCGCCAGCCCGCCGCCGACCCCGACGACGAACAGGGTCAGGGTGATGCGGGTCTTCAGCTCGTGCGGGGTGAGCCAGAGAAGCCCCAGGGCGACCAGGGTTCCGGGCAGGCCGGCGCCGGCGGCGAGCAGGGCGACCCGCTGATCGTGGGTGAGGCGCGCCCCCGATCGGCCGCCGGGGCGCGGCGGGCCGCTCACAGCCCGTGGCGCTGCAGGCGGCGGTAGAGGGCGCTGCG
>DATKFL010000486.1:0-10716 GCA_035511355.1 Dongiaceae bacterium | reverse complement strand
ATGCCGAAGGCCGGCTTCCCGGGCCCGGCGATCTCGGCGTAGTCGTGGGTCGGGCGCCGGGTGCAGGCGGCGGTCCAGGCTTTGCTGATGGCGATGTCGACGCTCGACAGCTTGGCGCCGTCCATGCGGTTGAAGGCGAGCAGGTGCCCGCCGTCGTCGACCACGGCGATGTCCATCGCGACCCCCATGGCCGCAGCGCGCCGGGCGGCCGCCGCCATGATCAGACGGGCGCCCTGCAGTGTCATTCGCGGCACCGCGCGGGTGACGAAGGTCGGACGCTGGGTCGGCATCGTGTCCCGGGGGTCGGAGCGAGAAGCCGCCGCCGGGCGACCGGATCTTACAAAATTGGGTATGTCGCCGTCTAGATAACCCGGCATGGCAGGGATTACCGGGGACGTTTGGGCCGGGCCGGCATCGCCCGGCCATTCGCTGGCCCGTCGATCCCCCGGGACCTATATTCCGGGCGCCGTCCGGGTGTGTCACTCCGGGCCGGGGCGGGGAGGGGTCCGGCGTCATGCCGTACAGAGTGACCGCGAGCGCACATCGCGCGACCGCGGCACGGCGCACCCTGCGCCGGCGCGCCGGAAGTCTGCTTCTCGGGCTCGCGCTGGCGATGCCGGCGGTCTGGGCGCCCGCGGCCGCCGAGCCCCTGCCGATCGACATCGAATACCAGATCAAGGCGTCGTTCGTGTACACGGTCGCGAAGTTCGTCGACTGGCCGAGCGGTGCCTTCGCGTCGCCGACCGCGCCCCTCACCCTCGGAGTGATCGGCGACGACGCGATCAGCGCCGCGATCGCCGAGGCGCTCAAGGGGAAGCGGGTGCACGAGCGCGCCCTCGTGGTGCGGCACCTTCCCGATGCCCGGTCCGCGGCCGACTGCCAAATTCTCTATGTCGATCGCGGCTCCGCGACGCATCCGGAGATCCTCGCGCAGGTGCAGGGGCCGGGCATCCTGACGGTCGGCGAGGCCGACGGCTTCGCGCGCAAGGGCGGCATCCTCGGCCTGACGCTCGACCAGAGCCTGGTGCAGTTCGAGGTGAACATCGCCGCGGCGCAGCGCGCCGGCCTGGTAATCTCCTCGAAGATCCTGCGCCTCGGACGGGTCGTGGGCGACGCCCGGCCGGCCTCGGAGGGGAAGCCATGATCCCCTTCCGCGACCGATCGATCCAGCAGAAGCTGACGATCATCGTCCTGATCACCGCGGGCGCGGCGCTCCTGGTCGCCGGGTCGGCGGTCATCGGCTACGAGTGGGTCGCCACCCGTGCCGTGCTCGGGCGCGAGATCGCGACCCTCGCCGAGATCATCAGCGCCAACAGCACGGCCCCCCTCGCGTTCCAGGACCTCAAGAGCGCCGACGAGACGCTCGACACCTTGACGGCGCAGCGGCAGATCACCGCCGCGGCGATCTACGGCCGCGACGGGCGGATCTTCGCGTCGTACCGGCGCGCCGGCGCGATGCCCTTCATCCCGCGGGTCGCGCCGGAGGCCGGGCCGTCGCGCTGGGGCGAGGGACGGATCACCCTGGCGCGCCCGGTGATCCTCGACGGCGAGCGGATCGGCACCCTCTGGCTCGAGGCCGACCTCGCCGAGCTGCAGGCGCGCTTCGCGCGCTACGCGCTGATCGTCGCGGCGGTGGTGTTCGCGTCGGTCTGCGTCGCCCTGGTCCTGAGCCGGCGGCTGCAGCGGGTGATCACCGGACCGGTGGAGCACCTCGCCGGGGTCGCGCGCCAGGTGGCCGAGGACAAGAACTTCTCGGTGCGCGCGCACCGCTTCGGGAACGACGACCTGGGCCTGCTCATCGACGCGTTCAACGAGATGCTGGCGCAGATCGGCAAGCGCGACGAGGCGCTGCAGGCGGCGCAGGGGGCGCTCGAGGCGCGGGTCCAGGAGCGCACCCGCGAGCTGCGCGAGAGCGAGATGGTGCTGCGCTCCTTCTACGACAGCACGCCGTTGATGATGGGCGTGGTCGAGCGGCACGGGCGGGCCGGCGTCGTGCACATCGCCGACAACGCCGCGAGCGCCGCCTTCTTCGGGTTGTCGACCGCGATGATGCGCGGGCTCAGGGACGAGGACCTCGGCATGCCGGAGGCGCACCGCCGCCTCTGGGAGGATCGCTACGCCGAGGCCGAGCGCTCGTCGAGCCCGGTGCGATTCGAGTACGCGCACGAGACCGCCGCCGGCGGCCGGTGGCTGTCGGCCACCGTCTGCCGCATCCCGCAGGACGGCGACCGCCCGCCGCGCTTCTGCTACGTCGTCGAGGACGCCACCGAGCGCCGGCAGGCCGAGATCGAGCTGAAGAAGGCGAAGGAGAGCGCCGAGGCCGCGAGCCGCGCCAAGAGCGAGTTCCTCGCCAACATGAGCCACGAGATCCGCACCCCGCTGAACGGCGTCATCGGGATGACCGAGCTCCTGCGCGAGTCCGAACTGAGCGCCGAGCAGCGCGACTATCTCGAGATGGTGCACACCTCGGGCGAGTCGCTCCTCGCGGTGATCAACGACATCCTGGACTTCTCCAAGATCGAGGCGGGGCGGCTCGACCTCGACCCGATCGACTTCCGACTGCGCGACTCACTGGGCGAGACCATGAAGGGGCTGGCGCTCCGGGCGCAGTCGAAGAGCCTGGAGCTGGCCTGTCACGTCGCGCCGGAGGTCCCCGACGCCCTGGTCGGCGACCCGAGCCGCCTGCGGCAGGTGTTGATGAACCTGGTCGGGAACGCGGTCAAGTTCACCGAGCGCGGCGAGGTCGTCGTCCGGGTGACCCGCGCCGCCACCTGGGACGGCGGGGTCGAGGTCGCCTTCGCGGTCGAGGACACCGGCATCGGCATCCCGCAGGAGAAGCAGGGGCGGATCTTCGAGGCGTTCACCCAGGCCGACGGCTCGACCACCCGGAAGTACGGCGGCACCGGGCTGGGCCTGACCATCTCGAGCAAGCTGGTCGAGCTGATGGGCGGCCGGATCTCGGTCGAGAGCATGCCCGGGGCCGGCAGCACCTTCCGCTTCACGACCCGGTTCGGCGTGCAGGCCGGCGACGCGCGGCTCCTGACCCCGGAAGCGGCGGTCGATCTCGCCGGCGTGCGCGTGCTGATCATCGACGATAACCGCACCAACCAGTGGATCCTGACCGAGATGCTGGGCCAGTGGGGGCTGCGCCCGACCGCCGTCGACGGCGGCGCCGCCGGCATCGACGCCGTGACCGCGGCGCGCGCGGCGGGCGATGCCTACCGCGTCATCCTGCTCGACGGCACGATGCCGGAGATGGACGGCTTCGAGACCGCGGCGCACCTGCGCCGGCACGACCACGAGCGGCAGCCGCCGATCCTGATGCTCACCTCCGCCGGCCGGCGCGGCGACGCGGCGCGCTGCCGCGAGCTGGGGATCGTCGGCTACATCACCAAGCCGGTGAACCAGTCCGACATGCTCGACGCCCTGATGACGGTCCTCGGCACCGGCGGCCCGGCGGCGCGCCAGCCGCTGGTGACGCGGCATTCGATCCGCGAGGAGCGCCGCCGCCTGCGGGTGCTCCTGGCCGAGGACAACCCGGTCAACCGGCGGGTCGCGGTCGGCCTGCTCGAGAAGCGCGGGTTCGAGGTGCTGATCGCGGTGAACGGCCGCGAAGCGGTCGAGCGCAGCGAGCGCGAAACGGTCGACGTCATCCTGATGGACGTGCAGATGCCGGAGATGGGCGGCCTCGAGGCCACCGCGGCGATCCGCGCGCGCGAGGCGGCGCTCGGCGGGCACCTGCCGATCATCGCGATGACCGCGCACGCCATGAAGGGGGACCGCGAGCGCTGCCTCGAAGCCGGCATGGACGACTACGTCAGCAAGCCGGTGAAGCCGTCCGATCTCTACGCCGCCCTCGAGCGCGCGGTGCCGCGCGGCGCCGGAGCGCGCGACGGGGCCGGCCGGCTCGCCGGGAGCGAACCGGACCGCGCCGCCGCCGGGGGGAACCTCGTCGACGAGCCGTGGGCGGAGCGCGGTGACGGCAGCGTGGTCGATCGCCGGCGCCTCCTCGAGCGGCTGGAAGGGGACACCGACCTCCTCGACGAGGTGGTGCGGCTGTATCACCAGACCTGCCCCGAGCTCCTGCGCGACCTGACCCAGGCGGCGGAGCGCGCCGACGCGCAGGCGATCGGCCGCGCCGCGCACGCCCTCAAGGGGATGGTCGCGCAGTTCGGCGCCCCGGACGCGACCGCCGCCCTCCTGGCGCTCGAATCGATGGGGCGCGAGGGCCGGCTCGGCGGACTCGATTCGGCGCTCGAGCAGGCGGTCCGCGAAGTCGATCGCCTGACCCGGAGCCTGCGGGACCTCGTGCGCGACGCCGCCTGATCGGCGGCCTCCCCGGCCCGGGCGCGTTCTCCCTCCGACCCGCTAGAATCGGCCGATGGATCCGGCCACGCTTCTCGAGACGGCGGCGCGCCGGCACGGCGCGCGACCGGCGGCGTTCTGCGACGGGGCCGCCGCGACCTGGGTCGACCTGGCGCGCCTCGCCGATCGGATCGGCACGCGCTTCGAGCGCGCCGGCGCGCGACCCGGGGAGCGGGTGGCGGCGCTCCTGCCGAACTGCCACCGGTACCTCGCGACCTACTTCGCCGCGCTCACCCGCGGCCTCGTGCTGGTGCCGCTCAACGCGCGTCTCGCGCCGCGCGAGATCGGGTCGGTGCTGGCGCGATCGGGCGCGGTGGCGGTGGCCGGAGTCCCGGCGATGCTGGCCGCCGCCGGCCTGCCGCCGGGTCCGGAGGAGGACGGCGTCGCGATCGCGCCGGGGCCCGCGCCGGACCCGACGCGGGCGGGCGACGGCGCGGCGCTCCTCTATTTCACCAGCGGCAGCACCGGGAATCCCAAGGGTGTGATCCTGACCCGCAACAACCTCGCGGCGCACGCGGAGATGACTCTCGAGGAGCTGCGCTTCACCGCGGCCGACGTCTGGCTGCACGCCGCGCCGATGTTCCATCTCGCCGACGCCTGGGCGATCTTCACCGCCACCGCCGCGGGGGCGGCGCACGTCTTCCTGCCGCGCTGGGATGCGGCGGCGGCCGTCGATCGGATGCGCCGGCACGCGGTGACCCTGACCAACCTCGTGCCGACGATGATCCCCGCCTTCCTCGACGCCGCGGCGGCGGGGGGCCGGCCGCCGCTCCGGCTCCTCCTGAGCGGCGGCGCGCCGATCGCCCGGGCGCTCGTCCGGCGCATCGAGACCGAACTCGGCGGGGTCTACGCGCAGACCTACGGGCTCACCGAGACCTCGCCCTTCCTGACCTTTTCGCTGCTCGACGCGCGGCACGCCGATCTGCCGGAGGCGGAGCGCGCGCGCCTCCGGGCGCGCACCGGTCGGGCCGCGACAGGAGTCAGGCTCCGGGTCGCGACACCGCCCGGCGCGGCGGCGTTCGCCGACGTGCCGGCCGACGACCGCACGGTCGGTGAAGTGCTGGTGCAGGGCGCCACGGTGACGCCGGGTTACTGGCGCGACGACGAGGCGACCCGCGAGGCCTTCCGCGGCGGCTGGTTCCACACCGGCGACCTCGGGGTGATCGACCGGCACGGGTTCCTCGATCTCTGCGATCGGATCAAGGACGCGATCGTCACCGGCGGCGAGACGGTCTATTCGATCGAGGTGGAGCAGGCGCTTCTCGAGCATGCCGCGGTGCGCGAAGCGGCGGTCTACGGCGCCCCCGACGACGCCTGGGGGGAGAGCGTGCGCGCGGCGGTCGTGCTCGCGCCGGGCGCCCGGGCGACCGCCGGCGAGCTGATCGCGCTCTGCCGCACCCGGATCGCCGCCTTCAAGTGCCCGCGGGCGATCGATCTTCTCGACGCTCTGCCGCGCACCGGCTCCGGGAAGATCGACAAGCGGGCGCTCCGGGAGCCGCACTGGGCGGGGCGCGCGCGCCGGATCAACTGATCGGTGGTTCGGCTCCGATCGATCGAGGCGCGGCGCGCGCCGGTTCGGGAGCCCCTGCCGGCTCCTCCGTCGGGGGCGGCCGCCTGTAGAACGCCGCCACCGCGTCGATCGAGGCGGTGCGCGGGCAGGCCGGCAGCGACTCGAGAAAGGCGGCGCCGTAGCCGCGCGTGGCGATGCGCGGGTCGAGGATCGCCACGACACCGCGGTCCTCGTGGCTCCGGATCAGCCGCCCGAATCCCTGCCGGAAGGTGAGGATCGCGTCGGGCAGCGAGTCCTCGAGGAACGGGTCGCCGCCACGCGCGCGGATCAGTTCGCCGCGCGCCTCGGCCACCGGGTGATCCGGGATGTCGAACGGCAGGCGCGTCAGGACCACCAGCCGCAGCGCCTCGCCCGGCACGTCGACCCCCTGCCAGAAGGTGAGCGCCCCGAGGAGAATCGCGCGCCGCGCGGCGCGGAACTCCTCGAGGAGGGTGGTGGCGGTGCCGTCCGGGACGTGCCGCAGGAGCGGGCGCCCCGCGGCCGCGGCGCGCGGCGCGAGATGCTCGTGCACCTGCTCGAGGAGGGCGTACGAGGTGAACAGCACCAGCGCCCCGCCGTCCGAGGCCTCGACCAGCGCCGCGGTCCGTTCCGCCACCGCCGCGCTCCAGGCGCGCGCCTGGCTCCCGGGGTCGGGGAGATCGTCGGCGGTGTACAGGAGCGCCTGCCGCGCGTAGTCGAACGGCGAGCCGAGCGCCGTCTCGTCGGCGGTCGTGATCCCGAGCCGGGCGCGCAGGTGCGCGAACGATCGCGACGCGGTGAGCGTGGCCGAGGTCAGGATCGCGGTCCGCCCCGACTCGAAAAGACGCTGGCGCAGGCGTGGTCCGACCTCGACCGGCGCCGCGTGCAGCACCGCGCCGCCGCGGGTGGCATGGGTGTCGGCCCAGAAGACCTGATCGGGAAGCGACTGCGCCAGGAAGAGGCCGGCGCGCCCCGCCAGGTCGCGGGCCCGCTCGGCGAGCGCGAGGCGGTCGAGGTCGTGCGGCGCCTCGGAGGCGCGCGGCGCCGCGTCGGCGAGCGCCTCGGCGAGCGCCGTGAGCGCCGGGCGCAGGCGCCCCTCCGGCAGGGCCCCGGCGGGAAGCCGCACCGACAGCGGACCCGCGGGCGGCCGCCCGCGCGCCGCGCGCTCGATCGCGGCGCGCTGCGCCGCCGCGAAGAACCGATCCGACTCCGCCTCGACGTCGCGTGCCGCGGCGCGCACCGCCGCCCTGGCGGAGGCCGCCCCGGCGCCGCGCCGCTTCCGTCCCGGCCCGCGCGCCGGCTCGAGATCGCGCAGGAGCCGGGCCACCGAGACCGGCCCGAACTGCGCGCCGAACTGCGCCGCCGCGGCCTCTTCCACCCGGTGCGCCTCGTCGAGGATCACCGCGTCGTGCGGCGGCAGGATCCGTCCGCCGGTGGCGAGGTCGAGAAAGTAGAGCGCGTGGTTCACCACCAGGATCTCCGACTCGCGCGCGCGGATCAGATCGCGCCGGTAGAGGCACTGATCCCAGAAGGGGCCGCGCGCGCCGAGGCAGACGTCGCGGTCGCGGCGCACCTCGGTCCAGAGCCGGTCGCCGACCGCGAACGGGATCTCCGAGCGCAGCCCCGAGACCGCCGACGCGGCGTGACGCTCCAGCGCCTCGAGGGTCGCCGGCGGCGCCTCGCCGCCCTCCGGCAGCCGCGGCCGCGTTCCGACCAGGGAGAGCCGTTGCAGGCAGAGGTAGTTCTCCGATCCCATCAGGATCGCGTGCCGCACCGGCAGGTCGAGCGGCTCGAAGGCCCGCTCGAGGAGCGGCAGGTCCTTGCGGCTCAGCTGTTCCTGGAGCGCCCGCGTGAAGGTGGAGACCACGACCCGGCGCGGCGTCCCGGCGTCGCGCCCGTCGGCGACCCAGGCGATCGCCGGGGCCAGGTAGGCGAGCGACTTGCCGATCCCGGTGCCGGCCTCGACCAGCAGGTGGCGTCCTTCCGCGAGGGCCTCCTGCACCGCGCCGGCCATGCGCACCTGCTGCGGCCGCGGCCGGAATCCCGGGAGGGCACGCGCCAGCGGCCCTTCCGCGGCGAACAGCGCCGAGGCGTCGATCATCGCGCGGCGATCAGTTCATCACCGGGGCGATCATCCTGAGACGCAGCGCCTGCTTGCGGAGCGCCGCCGCGTCGGGGGCCGCGGGGCGGGCGGCCAGGTAAGCGTCGAGGTCGTCGGCCGCCTGCGCGTAGAGCGCGAGGCGCGCCTCGATCACCCCGCGATCGCGGCGCGCCTCGACGGCGTCGGGTCGCAGCGCCACCAGGCGATGCTGCACGCGCAGCGCGCGGGGGTAGTCGCGCCGCCCCTCGAACCCCGCCTTGAGGTTGTTGAGCGTGCGCTCGAGGATTTCGCGATGGCTGGCGCGCCGGAGCAGCGCCGGGTGGAAGGCGATCCGCCCGCCGAACGATTCCAGGAGGCGCCGGCGGCACTGTTCCGGGGTCAGCAGGGCGCCGCGGTGGAACGGATCGATCAGGATCTCATCCTCGAGGTCGGGGCCGGCGTAACGCACCAGGAAGTGCCCCGGGAAGGAGACCCCGGCCAGGGGCACGCCGGAGCGCGCGCCGACCGCGAGGTAGAGGATCGACAGCGTGATCGGGATGCCGAGCCGCCGATCGAGAACGTCGTTGAGGTACGAATTGCGCGGGTCGTCGTACTCGGCGACGTTGCCGCGAAACCCCAGCTCGTCGAACAGGTAGCGGTTGAGGTGCGCGATCCGGCTGGTCGCCCCCTCGCCGCCGCGGAGGCGGCCGCGCACCGTCTCCGCCATGGCGTCGATCCGGTCGAGGTAGGGGCCGAGGTCGAGGTCGGGGTACTCGTCGCGGGCGATCAGGAGCGCCGCCTGGGCCAGATCGATCGCCTGGTCCGGGAGGAGAAGAAGCGCCAGGAGCGCTTCGCGCGGTTGGGCCGTGTCGCTCATCGTGCGTCCCCGATCAAGGACAATGATACCTGTCCGCGGCCGTGGTTTGACAGTCCGCGATCGCGGTCACCATACTGGGCCGGGCATGCGCAGGCTCCCGCCCCACGTCGCCGTCAGCTTGTATTACGCCGCATCGTTCGCCGTTCTCGGCGTCCAGCTCCCGTACTTCAATCTCTATCTCGACGTCCTCGGTCTCGGCGGCCTGTCGATTGGCATCGTCAACGCCATCCTGCCGCTGTGCAGCGCCCTGGTGCCGTTCGCGGGAGGGGTGCTCGCCGACCGGCTCGGCCGGCGGCGCGGGCTGGTCCTGCTGTCGTCGATCCTCGCCTTCGTCGCCTTCCTGCCGATCGCGCTGGCGCGCGGCGTCGCCGGCGTGGCGCTGGTCACCGCGATCTACGCCCTGGCGCGCGCGCCGGCGTTGCCGCTGGTCGACGCCAGCGCCCTCGAGATCTCCGCCTCCGGCGGCCCGTCGTACGGGCGGATGCGGGCCTGGGGATCCTTCGCCTTCATCGTCGCCGCGCTGCTCGGGGCGCCGGTCGTGGCGCTTTTCGGCACGCACTCGGTCCTCCTGATGATGCAGATCTTCCTCGGAGCGGGGATCGCGGTCGCCTGGTCGCTGCCGAGGGATCAGGCGCCGCTCCTCACGCCGGAGGCCCCCGGCTCGGTGCGCGCGGTCCTGCGCCGGAAGGGGGCGATCCTGTTCCTCATCGCCGCGACCCTGTCGCAGGCGGCGCACGGGCCGTACTACGTTTTCTTTTCGCTGCACCTCAAGGGGGCGGGGATCCCGACCACCACGGTCGGGCTCCTCTGGGCGGTCGCCATCGGCTGCGAAATCCTGATGATGCTGCGGATGCCGGCGATCCTGGCGCGCTTCGGCACCGCGCACACCATGACCCTCTGTCTCGGCCTCGCGACCCTGCGCTGGGCGCTGTGCGCCGGTACGACCCACCCGATGGCGGTCGCCCTGGCGCAGACCTTCCACGCCGGCACTTTCGCCGCCTTCCATGTCGCGGCCGTCACCCACACCCACACCCTGTTCGGGCCGCGCCGCAGCGCCACGGGTCAAGCCATGTTTTCATCCGTGACTTATGGCCTCGGGAACATCCTGGGGATGGTCGGGAGCGGTCTTTTGGAGGGCCGGTTCGGCACATCCGCCTTGTTTGCAATGGCTTCGGCGACAGCGCTCCTGGGGGCGATCTGCATGGCGTTCGTCGCCCGGGGCGCCCGGGAAGCGGTCCGCAACCCCTGAAGGCAGAGCGGTCGGGAAGCCCGCGTATAATGGCCGGCTTCGCGGGAGACCGGCATGGCCGAAATCACCAGAAAACGCACCATCCAGGTGGGCCACAGCCCCGATCCTGACGATGCATTCATGTTCCACGGCATCGCCGCCGGAAAGATCCCGGTGCCGGACGATCTCGAGGTGGTGCAGGTTCTCGACGACATCGAGACCCTGAACCGCCGGGCGCTCGACGGCGGCATCGAAGTCAGCGCCGTCTCGATCCACGCCTACGCCTACCTCACCGATCGCTACGCGCTCCTGCCGTGCGGCGCCAGCATGGGCGACGGCTACGGGCCGATGGTGGTGGCGAAGCGGCCGCTCACGCGCGACGCGCTGCGCGCCGCGACCATCGCCATCCCGGGTCGGTTGACCTCGGCGGCCCTGGCGCTCCGTCTCGCGCTCGGCGAGGTCAGGACCGACGTCGTGCGCTTCGACGAGATCCTCGAGTCGGTGCGCGACGGGCGGCACGAGGCGGGGCTGATCATCCACGAAGGGCAGCTGACCTACGCCGACCACGGTCTGCACCGGCTGATCGATCTCGGCGCGTGGTGGAAGGGCGAGACCGGACTGCCGCTGCCGCTCGGCGG
>DATKFL010000485.1:0-2139 GCA_035511355.1 Dongiaceae bacterium | reverse complement strand
GATCTCGAGATCGAGCGTGCGGATGCGATCGCGGAGGGCCTCGAGCGTCGGATCGTCCAGGGGGCGGTCTCCGTCCATGGTGGTGCGCAGCTTGGCGTTCCGTTGTTCTAACTATAACCAGGGTAAGGACTTAGTCCTTCGATTGAGTTGCTCCACGGGAATGGGGCTGACTCCCGGCCCCCGCCCTCGGAGGTGCGCTGCCGCGAGCTCCAAGCTTCGCACCACCATGGATTCGAGCGCAATGACCCGGTCGCCTACGGGCAACTCCCGAGGGTGAAACTGCCCGCGACCCCCGGCCGGGTCTCTTCGCCGGTCGGGGCGACGGCGGTGACGACATAGGCGAAGTAGGTCCCGATTGCGGGCGTGGTGGGATCGCCTCCGGTCCATTGCGGTGTCGGGCTGGTGAAGCGGCACTGGAACGGCCCGCCCGGCGTGCCGCGGTAGACCCGGTAGCGATCGATGCTGCGCATGCTGCTGAAGGCGAGATCGCCCCAGGTCCAGGCGGGAAAGTCGAGCCGGAGCGGGGCGGCGTCGCCGGGCGCCGACACTTCGAGGTCGATGAAGCGCGGGCCGATCCGGCGCACGCTGCCGTCGCGATCGACGATGTAGATCTCTCCCTGGCCGTCGAGGCCGAAACTGGTGAGGGAGTTGGTCAGCGTGTGGGCCGGGTCGAGGTCGCCGGTGCGGTCGGCCGCCTCCTGCAGGACGCCTCCGGCCATGCGGAACGAGCGGATGAAACCGGAGCAGAAATCGCCGTAGAAATAGGTTCCGAGCCACCCGGGCATCTGGCAGCCGCGATAGACCGGGCCGCCGGTGATCGAGCAGCCCTGCGAGTGGTCGTATTCGACGAGCGGCAGGACGAGCGTGGGATCGCCGCAGGTCGGCGTGCCGGCGCAGGTCACGGGCGCGGGATTGCAGTTCGTCGGTCCCGGCGCGAAGCAGTGCAGCCCCTCCATCGAGCGCCAGCCGAGGTTCGCGCCGGCCTGGCCGATGCCCGGAAGGACGTTCACCTCCTCGTAGCAGTCCTGGCCGACGTCGGCGACGTAGAGATCGCCGTTCGCCGGATCGAACGCCGAGCGCCATGGGTTGCGCAGGCCGTACAACCAGATCTCGCCGCACGCCGCGGCCCCCGCCGACGCGAACGGGTTGGTCGAGGGGACGCGGTAGGGCGCCCCCGCGCCGCCGCAGTCGGGAGGCAGGCTCTGGGGATCGCGGTCACGCACGTCGAGCCGGAGCATCTTCCCGAGCAGGACGTTGCGGTTCTCGCCGTTGCCGCAGGTGCCGTGCGGGTCGCCGCCCGAGCCGCCGTCGCCGGTCGCGATATACAGGAAGCCGTCGGCGCCGAACATCAATTGCCCGCCGTTGTGGTTGGTCTGCGGCTGCGCGAAGGTGAGCAGGATCTCCTCGCTGTCCGGTTCGGCGACGTCGGGGTCGGTCGTCGAGCGCGAGAAGCGCGAGACGACCGTGGACCACGGCCCGCCGATCGGGCCGGCGGTGTAGTTCACGTAGAAGAAACCGCTCTGGTCGTAGTCGGTGTCGAAGGCGAGCCCGAGGAGCCCCATCTCGTTGAACGTCGCCGCCGCCTGCACGCGATCGGTGATGTCGAGGAAGTCGACGACCGTGCCCGCGGCGGCGCCGCGGTGGTGGATGCGGATGAGCCCGTCCTGTTCGACGATGAACAGGCGGTCGCGGTCGCCGGGCGGCGCGGTCACGAGCAGCGGCCGGCGGGTCAGCCCGGTCACGACCGGAAACGAGGCGAGCTGCGCGTTCGGGACCGGGGCGGTGCCGGAGCAGACATCCTGACCACGGACGGGAGAAAGATTGAAAGCCGTCACCCACACCGCGACGGCGAGGAGCGTCGTCACCTTCATCGGAGGACCTCTAAAGCGTTGCGAGGACGCGGCGGTCGCAACCCTGGGAATCGACCGCCGTCACCTCGAAGTCGAGACGCGCGCCGCTCCCCCAGGCGCGCGCGTCCGTCAACCTGCCGGACTCGAACTCGTAGCGATAGCGTTGCGGCGCGCCGGCGCCGGCGCCGGGCTGGAGGGCCAGCCGGAAATCTCCGTAGGTGCGCGGGTCGCGGCGCGGCAGCGGGATGCCGCCGCCCTCGGCCAGGGAACGCCACAGCGCCAGCATCGC
>DATKFL010000484.1:0-4415 GCA_035511355.1 Dongiaceae bacterium | reverse complement strand
CAGCACCGCCAGCAGCGCCGGCCCGTCGTTCGGGTTCGCCACCGCGCGCAGGAACGAGAGCAGGTCGCCCACCTCCGGCCGCTCGGCGAAATCGCGCCCCCCTTCGACGAGGCTGGGGATTCCCGCGGTGGCCAGGGCGCGCGCATAGACTCCGACGTTGCCGGTGGCGCGGAAGAGGAGCGCGAACTGCGACGGCCGCCAGGCCTGGCCGTCGTCGGTCGGGGTGCCGAGCCGGGCCGCGATCGCCGCCGCGATGGCCGCCGCCTCGGCGCGCCGGCCGGCCAGGGCGTCGGCCCCCGGCCCGGCATCGGCCGACCAGATCTGCACCCGCGGCGGGCCGGCCGCTTCCGCGCCGGCGGCCGGCTCGATCGGCACGTAGGGCGGCCGCTCGTCGTCGCGCCAGTCGCCGCGCGGGCCGAGCCAGTCGTCGAACAGCCGGTTGATCGGCGTCAGCAGGCGCGACGGGCTCCGGAACGACGCGCTCAGCCGCAGCTCCTCGCCGCCG
Source organism: Dongiaceae bacterium (assembly GCA_035511355.1). GTDB lineage: Bacteria > Acidobacteriota > Polarisedimenticolia > Gp22-AA2 > Gp22-AA2 > DATKFL01. The sequence goes on along the minus strand of DATKFL010000484.1, from coordinate 3,910 downwards.
CAGGCGCGCACCCGTCCCACGGCGCGCCGGAACGCCGCGATGTCGGCGCGTCGGAATCGGTAGATCGACTGCTTCGGATCGCCGACGATGAACAGCCGCCCCGGCTCGAGGTCGAGGTTCCATGCGTCGATCTCCGCCGCCGCGCCCGCGCCGGAGTCGCGGCCCGCGATCAGGAAGACCACCTCGTATTGAAGCGGGTCGGTGTCCTGGAACTCGTCGACCAGGAGCATCCGGAAGCGGGCGCGGGTTTCCCGGCGCACCACCGGGTGGCGCGCCAGCGTCTCGCGCGCGAGGCGCAGCATGGCGTCGAACGGGATGAAGCCGCGCTCGAGCGTCAGCCGCTGCGCCGCGCCGGCCAGCGGACGCGCGGTCTCGTGCAGGGCCGCGACCGCCTCCTCGTCGATCGCGGCGAGGGCGCGCAGGAGGTCGAGCGCCTCGGTCGCCGCTTCTTCGACCTCCGCGGCGCTCACCCCCTCGAGGCGCTTCCCCGCGGTCGGAAACGACTTCAGGAAGGGGCCGAGATCGGCGGCGAGCCGGCGCGCGGCGGCGCGGGTGAGTCCGTCGCGGGCGATCTCCGCGAGCTGCGCGCGCGCCAGCGCCAGGAACGCGGTCATCTTCTCCGGCATCTTGCGCGCGCGCCCTGCGAGGTCGTCGAGCCGGGACCGGATCGGGTCGAGCGTCGGGGCGAGCAACTCCTGAAGAGGCGGCGCCTGATACGGTTCACGCGCCGCGGCCGGAAGGGTGAAGCGCGCCAGCGCCTCGCCGAGCGCGCGCACCGCCGCGGTGGAGCCGCTCCGGGAGATGGCGGCGCGCCAGGCGTCGCCGCGCCCGCCCGGCCCGTCGCCACCCCGCAGGAAACGATCCCAGGCCTCGTCGACGACCCGATCGATCGCCGCCGCTTCGCCGGCGGCGGCGCGCGGATCGACGCGCGCCTCGCGCGGGTGCCGGCGCAGGAGATCGAGGCAGAACTGGTGGATCGTGCCGACCGACGCGGCGTCGAGCTCCTGGAGCGCGGCGAGCGCGCGTCCCCCGATCTCCGTCGCCCCGACCCCCGAGGCGGCGAGCCAGCTCCAGGCCCGATCGCCGTCCTGGCGGACGTCGATCGGCGACCCGTCGCCGGCGGCCCGACGGCGCAGGCGGTCGAGACCGCTGCCGAGCCGGAGGCGCAACTCCGCGGCCGCCTTGTCGGTGAAGGTGATCAGCGCCAGCCGGCCGAGGGTCGCCTCGCCCCGGCCGATCAGGTTGAGGGTGCGCTCCACGAGGATGGCGGTCTTGCCGGTGCCGGCGCCGGCGGTCACGACGAGATTGGTGGCGAACTCGCGCGTGGCGCGCTCCCGCGCCGCCTGATCGGGCGGGGAGATCGCGGGCGATGTCGCGGGCTCGCGGCTCATGCCTCCTCCTCGGGGCCGTCGGAGGTGACGACGGCGAGCCGCGGCTTGCGGGAATTCTTGCGACGCATCCGATGGAACTCGGCGAGGGCCGGGTGCGCCAGGAGTCGCTCGAGCGTGGCAGGGTGCGCGCGGCGGCAGGCGCGCGCGTAGGGGCAGTATTCGCACAGTCCGGCGCGCGGACTGAGAGGGAACCGGTTCGCCGCCGCCAGCCGCGCCAGGACGGCGAGGCTCTCGAGCAGACAGTCCCGGATCGCTTCGAAATCCTCCGCCTCGAGGCGGGCGGTCGCCCCCTCCGGGTCGTCGTCGAACTTAGGGCCGACGCCCAGGACCTCGACGGACGCCTTCCCCGGGCCCGCTTCGCTCTCCGCCAGGAGCGCGTACAGCGCCATCTGCAGCCGCTCGCCCTTGAGCAACCTGGTGCGATTGACCAGGTTCTCCGGCGTGCCGCCGGTCTTGTAGTCGCCCACCAGGATGCCGGCGGCGTCGCGCAGCGATCGATCGACGCGGCCGCGCAGGCTCAGATCGCCGAAGCCGGGCAGCGCGAGGGTCGCCGCGATCGGGCGCTCGACCTCGAGCCGCCCGTCGCGCTCGAGAAGCGCGGCGCGATCGCGCGCCACGAAGCGGGCGAGCGCGCCGACCCAGGCGTCGCTCTCGATCGCGAACAGACCCGGGTAGAGAGCGTCGAGCCGGGCGGCGAGGGGGCCTGCATGTTGGCTCCACAAGGTCGCCAGACGCGCGGCGATCGCGGTGACCGTCCCGGCGGCGCCCGGCGGTGTGGCGCGGTAGTCGTCGGCGAGGACCGCGTGCGCGAGGGTGCCGAGTTCGCGCCGGTCGATCGCATCGGGGGAATCCGGGTCGCTCCACTCCTCGATCCGGAGCCGGTGGCGGAAGAAGTACTGCTGCGGGCAGGCGCCGAAGGTCTCGAGGCGCGACGGCGACCAGGGGCCTTCCGGACCGGCGCCGCCGGGGAGGGCGTCGAAGGTCGTGATGTCGCGCGAGTCGATGGCCTGGAGGTAGGCAAGTCCGGCGTCGAGCGCCGGGAGCATCTCCCCCCCGCCGATCGCCGCCAGGACGGCCGGCAGGCCGGTGCTCCGGAAGCGCTCCGGAGCGCCGGCGAGGATCGCCAGTGCCGGCGCGGTCGCCGCCGCCGGCAACATCGCGTGCGCGGCGATCGCCGCGCGCGCCCGCGCCAGCGGGTCGGCGCTGATCCGGCGCGACTCCTCGACCAGGGGGTCGATCTCCGGCGCGCCGCGCGCCACCCGGCCGATTTCCCGGAGCGCCAGGCTGGGAGCGCGGGCGCGCCCGTCGTCGTCGGCCCGCTGCCAGGACACCAGGAGCCGGCGGCGCGCGCTCCCCAGCGCCAGCGCCAGAAGGAGATGCTCCTCGGCGAGCGCCTCTTCCTTGATGGCGATCGGCCGGCGGAGGCGGCTCCGGAGCAGCGCCCGATCGGCATCCGGCAGGAAGGGGTCGACGCGCGCGGGACGCGGCAGGAGCCCGGCGTTGAGGCCGACGAGCGCCACCGTGTCGAACGCCATGCCGCGCGCCTGCATCAGGTCGAGCACCCGGACGCCGCCGGCGTCCTCGCCGGCGCGCGCCCCGTCCGGTCCGAGCGCCCCGACCGGCAGGGTGAGCGCGCCGATTCCCTGCTCGAGGGTCTCGAGCGTGGCCGCCGGTGATTCGAAGCGCACCCCGGCGGCGGCGACCGCGTCGAGGTCGTCGAGGGCGGCGAGGATCGCCTCGACCGCGGGGTCGGCCGCCGCTTCGGCGCCCCGGTCGGCGGCCTCGAATCCCACCAGCCGTGCGGCCAGAACCCGGCGCGCCGCCGCGGCGAACAGGCGCTGGTCGCGCGCGGCGCGCAGCGGCCTGGCTTCGCGCTCGAGCGCCAGCACGAGATCCCGGAGCCGCCGCGCGAGCGCGAGGAGGGCGCGCTTCCGGCGGGCGGCGCGTTCGACCGCCTCGTCGTCGGGCTGATCGGGAAGGATCGGCGCGGCGGCCTCGATCCAACCCGGCAGCCGCCCGGCGAGATTCTCGCGACCGCCGGCAACCTGCCACTCGCGCGTCAGCCGCTCCCACGCATCGACGTCGCCCGCCGGATCCCGCCCGTCGATCGGGCGCAGCCTGCCGCTCCGGATCAGGTCGAACAGCGCGCCGGTCGGCATGTCGAGGAGGAGGCACCGGAGCAGCCGCGTCGCCGCCAGGGAGGCGCTCTCGCGGGAAAGCGGCAAGGCGGCGCTGGTGCTGAGCGGCAGACCGTGCCGCCGCGCCACCGGCGCCAGCGCGGCGGCGTACGGTTCGAGCGATCGCGCCAGGAGGGCGATCGAGCCGGGCGCCGGCGCACCGTTGGAGTCCGCGACCGCCGCCAGGATCGCCTCCTCCAGTTCATCCGCCGATCCCTGGGTGTTGAAAAACGAGACCGCCGCGCACGGCGCGGCGCGGGCACTTTCGTCGTACAGCAGCGGCAGCGCGTCGCCGAGGAGCCGCGCGTCGCCGACCCCGCCCGCCGCCGACGGTTCCGGGAC
>DATKFL010000483.1:0-3666 GCA_035511355.1 Dongiaceae bacterium | reverse complement strand
CCTCGGGGTTCTCGGGGTCGCTCATGGTGTGGTTACCGGGTGTCGACCGGGACCTGGCGCCCCTCGGCGGGGGCGCGCAGGGGGACCAGGATGTTCAGGAAGCCGTCGCGGTACGACGCTTCGATCTTCTCGGAGTCGGCCGCGTCCGGGAGGTGGAAGACCCGCTCGAAGCTGCCGTACGGGATCTCCATCTGGTGGTAGCGCAGGCAGCCGGTCGCCTCCACCTCGCGCCGCGTCCCGGTCACCCGCAGGAGACGGCCTTCGACGGTGATGTCGATTTCCTCGCGGGTCACGCCCGCGAGATCGAGGATGATCCGCAGACCGCCGCCGGTCTCGTGGATGTCGGCGCGCGGGATGAACCCGGCGGCGGGGGAGAGCCGGCCGAAGCCGTGCAGGAGCCCCTCCATCGCGTGCTCCATCTGCCGGTGCAGATGGGTCGCCTCGGTGCCGGGAATCCTGCGGATGCGGATCATCGACGGTCGCGAATCAGGCGCTCTTCTTCCCCAGGGTGTTGACGTGGCGCGTGAGGCGCGACTTGTGGCGCGCCGCGGCGTTCCGGTGCAGGATCCCCTTGCGCACCGCCCGATCGATCGTCGCGATCGTGTCGGTGATGGCGGCCTTGGCCCCCTTGGCGTCCTTCTCCTCGATCATCCGCCGCATCTTCTTGAGCCCGGTGCGCAGGCTCGAGCGACGCGAACGGTTCACCAGGTTGCGACGGCGGGTCTTGCGCTGGTTCTTGATCGCCGATTTGATCCGTCCCACGACTGCCTCCTTGAAGTGCGCCGGCCCGCGTCGCGGGTTACTCGGCGATGAACACGAATTCGGCCCGGCGATTCATCGCCCAGGCCGACTCGTTGTGCCCCGGGTCGGCCGGCCGTTCCTTGCCGTACGAGATGGTGCGCAGCTTGTTGCCCGAAACCCCCATCGAAACCAGCGCCTCGCGCGCGGCGCGCGCCCGGCGATCGCCGAGCGCCAGGTTGTACTCCACCGTGCCGCGCTCGTCGCAGTGCCCCTCGATGCGCACCGCCAGCGACGTATGCGCCTTGATGCCGGCGGCGTTCTGGGTCAGGGTGTCCCGGCCGTCCTGCCGCAGGTCGGCGCTGTCGAAATCGAAGTAGACCGGCTTGAGCAGGTGGCGGGCGTTGGCCGCGTCGGCGTCCGACGACGAATTCTCACCAATGCTCTCAACGATCGGGCCCTTGTCCCCGAAGCCGGTCGTCTCGTCGACCCGCTCGGCCTTTCCGTCGGAGGGGAACGCCGGGGCCTGCGAACTGGTGGTGTCGGCGGGCGGCTGGACCGTCTTGCAGGCCGGAGCGGCGAGGGCCAGGGCCGCGATCACGATCAACGCCAGGGTGCGCGGGGTGCCTCGAAGCATCGGGACTCCTCCAGGAATCGGTGCGTTAACGGTGCCGGCCGCGTCGGGATGCGGCCGGCGGTCGGTCACGGGGGCCTCAGGCCGCCCCGCGACGCGCCGGGTGCCTCGCGGAGGGCGGATTATAGCACGCGCCTCCGCCGCCTCCGGTCTCCGCAGGGTCAGTTCGACCAGGCCGGATAGGTGTTGTTCCCGCCCTTGGTCAGCCGGCGGACGTGATCGCCATTGGCGTCCATGGAATAGATGTCCATCGCTCCCGATCGATTCGAGGCGAACACCACGTGCCTGCCGTCGGGAGACCAGCGGGGATACTCGTTGATCGCCGCCCCGGTGGTCAGCCGGGTGAGCGCTCCCGACTTCATCTCGTAGGTGTAGATGTCGAAGCCCCCCGGGACCCGCGCCGTGAAGGCGATCGCCTCGTTCGGGCCCACCGACCACGAAGGGGCGTCGGAGTACGACAGGTCGACGGGCAGGCGGCGGACGCTGCCGCCATCGGCGTCCATCACGTAGATCTGCGGCGACCCGCCGCGGTCGGAGGTGAAGGCGATCGACCGGCCGTCGGGCGACCAGGCGGGCGAGGTGTCGATGGCGTCGTGCCGGGTCAGCCGGGTCAGGGTTCCGTCGGAGACCCGCAGGGTGTAGATCTCGGCGTTGCCGTCGCGTCCGCTGGAGAAGGCGACCAGCCTGCCGTCCGGCGACCAGGTGGGCGCGCCGTTCAGCTCTCCCGACTGGGGAAAGGCGATCTTCAGCACGCCGTCGCTGTTGATCAGCATGAGACGCGGGCTGCCGCTGCGGAGCGACACGAAGGCGATCATTTTCCCGTCGGGCGACCAGGCGGGGGAGCGGTTGATCGATCCGTTGGCGGTCACCTTCTTGACCCGCGCGCCGTCGTAGTCCATGACGAAGACCTCGCGCGCCCGGTCCACCTGGGAGACGTAGGCGATGCGGGTCATGGCGATGCCGCGGTTGCTGGTGTAGTGCAGGACGATCTCGTCGCTCATCCGGTGCGCCAGGAGCCGAAGCTGGTCGGCGCCGCCGCGGTAACCCTTGCCGAGTCCGAGCCGCTCGTCCGACATGTCGTAGACCCGCCCCTCGAACTGGAGATCGTCGCCGGTGTCGGGCCGGGTTTTGCCGACCAGGACCGCCTCGGCTCCGATCCCGGACCAATCGCGGTACGAGGCCTTCCGGTCGGTGAACGGCGCGACTGTCTTGTAGTACTCCTCCGGGACCATCGCGAAATAGTTCGAGAAGAGAAGATCGTCGCGGATGACGTCGTGCAGGGTCGCCGCCGCGTCGCGCGCCTTGGAGAGGTCGGCGCCTTCGAACGGCGGGATGGCGATCGGGATCTTCGGGCGACCGGCGCCGGTGATCCGGATCACCGGCGACTGCGGCGGGGCGGTCTCCTGGGAAAAGAACAGGCCGAAAGAGGCCAGAAGGAGCGCGGCGAGCGCCGGGGCGGCCGCGGCGCGGATCAGCCTCGGGGGTCTCGGGTTGGACACGTGATCAGTCTCCATGGTCGCCGGTGTCGGCCCCTTCCGGCTTCAGATCGAAGACGATCTGGGGCGAGAGGGTCTCGATGGTGAGGTCCGCCGGGAAGGCGGGGAAGGGCTCCGCGTCGCGCACCGCGCGCAGGAGCGATCGGTCGAGCGGCTCGTAGCCGCTCGGCTGGCTCAACTCGAGCTTCAGAACGCGCCCGGCGCGGCTGAGCGACAGGCTGACCGTGGCGCTCTTGGTGTCGGCGCCGGTGTAGACCGGACGATTCCAGGCCTTCTCGATCGCCCGCTTCAGGAACGCAAGGTAGAAGTTGTAGGCGTCGCCGCCGCCGCCCGTGCCGGTGCCGGCCCCGCCGGCGCCCACCGCGGCGCCGTTGGTGCTCGTGGTGCCGGTGCCTGCCTGCGCGCCGCCGGGCGTGACCGCGGCCGGGCGGGTGTTGGCGGTCGGCGGCGGCTCCGGCGCGTTGTCCGGTTTCGCGGTCTCGTTGGTCTTGGCGCTCGGCTTGACTTCCGGTTCGCTCGCCTCGCTGTTCTTGACCGGCTCCGGATTCTTGTCGACCGGCTTCTTCTCGATCGCCTTCTTGTCCGGAGTCTTCTTCGCGTTCTTGTCCGGGAGGACGATCGCCTTCTCGACCGGTTTCTTCGCGGGCGGAGGTGTCTTTACGCTCGCCTTCGGCGGGGTTGCGGCTTTCGGCGGCGCGGCAGGCGCCGGAGCGGCGGCCGGCGTCGCGGCGGGAGCCGCGGCCGGACCGGGCGGCCCCGGAGGCGCCACCAGGTCGACGATGTAGACCGGCCCCATGT
>DATKFL010000482.1:0-11797 GCA_035511355.1 Dongiaceae bacterium | reverse complement strand
CCCGCCGCCGTCGGTCTGGTTTCGGGCGCGGCGGAGGCCGCCACCGGGCGCATCGGTGACGCGCCTGTCGCCTCCGCGGCGCCCGATCCCGTCTTCGACCGCTGGCGTGGCGCCTCGGTGCGGGCGCATCGCGAGCCGGAGCGCGCCGTGGTCACCGTGCAGGTGCCGCTCGGCGACCTGCGCGCGACGACGCTGCTCGAAGTGGCGCGTCTGGTGACCCGCTTCGGCGGCGACCGGGTGCGGGTGGCGCGCGACCAGAACCTGGTCCTGCCGTCGGTGCGGCGCGCCGACCTCCCGTCGCTGCATGCCGCGCTCGCCTTCGTCGGCCTGGCCGAGCCCTCGGCCGGCACCGCCCTCGACGTGGTCGCCTGCCCGGGCGCCGACACCTGCGCGCTCGGGATCACCTCGTCGAAGGGACTGGCGCGGGCGGTGCGCGACGCGCTCAAGCCGCTCGCCGAGGGGCCGGAGGCGGAGGCGCTCCGGGGCGTGACCATCAAGATCAGCGGCTGCCCGAACGCCTGCGGACAGCACCACGTCGCCGGCATCGGCTGGCATGGCGCGGCGAAGAAGGTCGACGGCCGCCAGGTGCCGGCCTACCAGATGCACCTCGGCGGCGACGCCGGGCGCGGCACCGCCCGCATCGGCGAGGCGCTCGACAAGGTGCCGGCGCGCGACGTGCCGCGGGTGGTCGCGGCGATCCTGCGGGTCTATGCCGCCGAGCGCGCCGACGGCGAGCTCTTCCCCCAGTTCGTCGATCGCCTGCCGCGCGAGCGCGTGCGCGAGCTGGTCGCCGGCGTGGCGAGCCGCGCGACCGGCGACCCGGCCTTCATCGACTGGGGCGCGGAGACGCCGTTCTCGACCGACGACCTCGGCCGGACCGCGCCGCCGCCGTCGATCGACGAGGCCGACCCGCTGGCGCACGTGCGCGCCGACCTCGAGCAGGCGGGGCGCTATCTCGAGGACGGCCAGGCGTACGACGCGCTGGCGACCCTCAACCGCGCCCGCTACGCCGTCGCGCGCACGCTCCTCGGCGCCCTCGGCCGCCGTCCCGACTCCGACTACGAGACCGCGTGCGACCTGCGCGCCCGGGTCATCGATCGCGGTCACGCCGACCTCGACTGGGACGACCTGCACCGGGCCTTCGAGGCCGCGCTCCGCCCGCGCACTCCCGACGAGACCGCCGTGCGCGCCCTGCAGACCCAGGTCGAGGCCCTCGCCGCCGCGGCGGCGCCCGCATACCCCGTTCTCAAACACCTCGCGTCCGCCCCGAGCGACGCCGAGATTCCCGGAGCCTGATCGACACCATGGACCGAGCCGAGAGGAGACCCGACCCCGTGGAGACCAGCAGCACGACCGAGACCTTGCCGACCGCGGCCGAGCAGGCCGGCCTCAGCCCCCTCGACACCCTGCGCTGGGCGCTCGACCGCTTCCATCCGCGCATCGCCTTCGCGTCGTCGTTCGGCGCCGAGGACGTCGTGGTGATCGATCTTCTCGCCCGCCTCCGGCCCGACGCGCGCATCTTCACGCTCGACACCGGCCGCCTGCACGAGGAGACCTACGACGTGATGGAACGCATCCGCCGGAAGTACGGTCTCCCGATCGAAACCCACTGCCCCGACCGCACCGCCCTCGAGACGCTCGAGCGCGGCCGCGGCTACTTCTCGTTCCGGGACAGCATCGAGGCGCGCAAGGAGTGCTGCCGCGTCCGCAAGGTCGAGCCGCTCCGCCGCGCCCTCACCGGTCTCGAGGCCTGGATCACCGGCCTGCGCCGCGCCCAGTCGGTCACCCGCACCGGCGTCGAGAAGATCGAACCCGATGCGCAGTTTGGCCTGGTGAAGGTGAACCCGCTGGCCGACTGGAACGAGGCGGAGGTCTGGGACTACATCCGCACCAACGACGTGCCGTACAACGCCCTGCACGATCGCGGTTTCCCGTCGATCGGTTGCGCCCCCTGCACCCGCGCCATCCAGCCCGGCGAGGACGCGCGCGCCGGCCGCTGGTGGTGGGAGCAGCCGGGCCAGAAGGAGTGCGGGCTGCACTCCGGCGTGCCGCCGACGGCCAACTTCTCGATCTGAAGCGTCCTGGTCGTGCGGGGCGCTGAGCCGGGGAGCGCTTCCCTCGGGCTTCAATCGACCGCACCGCTCCCCGAAACAGCCAGGTCGACAGCCGCCATGTGACCCGGACAGGGTCTCGGGTACGCTAACGGTGTCACGCCGTGCCCCGCCGTCCCGGAGCGTCCTGTGCCGGGCGGCGTGGGAGCCGGCCGAGGAGCGCCATGCCAAAAGTCCGCGTCCAGTGCTTCGCGTTGTCCCTCGACGGGTTCGGGGCGGGCCCGAACCAGAGTCTCGAGAACCCGCTCGGCGTCCGGGGGCCGGAGATCTTCGAGTCGTTCTTCGCCACCAGGTTCTTCCGACAGATGTTCGGCCAGGAGGGCGGGGAGACGGGCGTCGACAACCAGATGTCCGAGCAGGGCTTCGTCAACATCGGCGCCTGGATCCTGGGGCGCAACATGTTCGGTCCCGTCCGCGGCCCCTGGCCGGACGAGTCCTGGAAGGGGTGGTGGGGCGACGAGCCCTCCTACCACGCCCCGGTCTTCGTCCTGACCCACCACGCGCGCCCGCCGCTCGAGATGAAGGGCGGCACGACCTTTCATTTCGTCACCGAGGGGATCCAGGCCGCCCTCGACCGGGCGATGAAGGCGGCGGCGGGCCGCGACGTCCGGATCGGCGGTGGGGTCTCGACGATTCGGCAGTATCTCAGTGCGCGCCTGATCGACGAGGTGCACTTCGCCGTCCGACCGGTGCTGCTCGGCACCGGCGAGCAGGTCTTTCACGGCCTCGACCTGCATGCGCTCGGCTACGAAGGCTGGAAGCAGGTCGCGGGCGAGCGCGCGACGCACGTCTTCATCCGCAAGCGCGGCTGATGGATCGCCTGGAAGCCCACCGGCAATGGTTCGCGCGGCTGATCACGGCGAGCGCGGGTGTTCCGCCGACGAACGAGAGACTCGTCGCGGCGTTCGCCTCCGTTCCGCGTGAACGGTTTCTCGGGCCCGGCCCGTGGCAGGTGTTCACCCGCTCGGGGTACGTCGAGACGCCGTCCGATGATCCGGCGCTCATCTACCAGGACGTCACGGTCGCCATCAAGAAGGAGAGCCAGGTCAACAACGGGCAGCCGATGCTGCACGCCGCCTGCCTCGCGGCGCTCGACGTCAAGGAGGGCGAGACCGTCGTCCATGTCGGCGCCGGCGGGGGATACTACTCGGCGATTCTCGCGACCCTCGCGGGTCCGACCGGGCGCATCCTCGCCTACGAGATCGATCCGGAACTCGCGGCCCGCGCCCGGACCAACCTCGCCGGCTATCCGAACGTGGAGGTTCGTGACCGCTCCGGCGCCGACGGCGCGTTGACCGCATGCGACGCGCTCTACGTGAACGCCGGCGCGACCGCCCCGCTCGATGCCTGGGTCGAAGCGCTCCGCCCGGGCGGGCGTCTCCTGTTCCCTCTGACGCCGGCGCAAGGACCCGGGTACATGTTTCTCATCACCCGGACCGCAGGCGACCGATGCGCCGCCCGGTTCGTCTGCGGCGCGATGTTCATCCCCTGCATCGGGGCGCGCGACGACGACACCGCCAGGCGACTGTCTGAAGCCTTCGCGGGCGGCGGCATCGCGACGGTGCGCTCGCTCCGGCGCGGAAGCGAGCCGGACGCTACGTCGTGGTTCGCGGGCCGGGGCTGGTGGCTGTCCATGGCGGCGGAGTAACTGGAAGCCGCTCGCCGGCGAGCGCGCGACGCACGTCTTCGTGCGCGAGGGCGACGGTCTGGCTGCCACGTTTCGGTGCTAGTCTCACCGCCATCGCCGTTCTCGTCTCTCGGAAGCGCCGCGGGAGCATCGGGGAACAGGACTTCGCGCTTGGGCAGTACACGAGCACAGACGCCGTGAACGGATCGATCAAAGGGGGGCCACTATGGAGCTCAGACGGATCGGGGCGATGTCGCTCGCGAAGGTCCTCGCCTGCGTCTATGCCTTGCTCGGATTGATCTTCGGCGCCGTATTTTCGATTGTCGCCCTCGTGGCCGGCTCGGTGGCTCAGCCCGGTTCAGGTGGCCCTCTCATGGGGCTGTTCGGTGTCGCCGCCGTAATTGTCCTGCCGGTCTGCTATGCAGGACTGGGCTTCGTTGGGGCGCTCATCATGGCTGGGCTTTACAACATGCTGGCCGGCGTGGTCGGTGGTGTGCAGCTCGATCTGCAGCCCACGAACGCGACGACGCCTCCCAGGGTCTGATCGCGGGGATCATCGAAAAAGGTCGGCGCGACTGACGTCGCCTGGAGGACGCCGGAGCGTCCCGCCAACCCGCGGATCATGCGAGGCGGGCACGAGCGAATCATGGGCGCTTGGTGAGCAGCGTGGGTCTCTACCGCCGATACGTCCTGCCCCGGGTCATCGATCTCGCCATGCGGGACAAGGCTGCGGCGGCCCGCCGCGCGGCGCTCATCCCGCAGGCGGCCGGTGTGGTGCTGGAGGTCGGCATCGGGTCGGGGCTCAACCTGCCTTTCTACACCTCGGCGGTGGGGCGCCTGCACGGCGTGGATCCGTCGCCCGAGCTCCTGGCGATGGCGCGACGCAAGATTGCCCTCGTCCCCTTCCCGGTCGAGCTCGAGTGCCAATCGGCCGAGCAGTTGCGGGTGGATTCCGGGAGCATCGACACGGTCGTCACCACCTGGACGCTGTGCAGCATCCCGAACCCGGTCGAAGCGCTGCGCGAGATGCAGCGGGTGCTGCGGCCGGGAGGGCGGCTTCTCTTCGTCGAGCACGGCCGGTCTCCGGACCCCGGTGTTCGAGCCTGGCAGCGCCGTCTCAATCCCCTCTGGCGGCGAGTCGCCGGCGGCTGCCACCTCGACCGGAAGATCGACGAGCTGATCCGGTCGGCCGGTCTCGGCATCGATCGCCTGGAGATGTCGTACTTGCCAGGCCCGCGACTCATGACGTACACGTACGAAGGTTCCGCCCGGGCAGGGCGGTGATCGAGGCAGGACGCACCATGGAGGGGAACATGCGAATCGGCATCCTGGGTTCGGGGCTGATGGGCGGCAAGCTCGGAACGATCTTCGTCCGCGCCGGGCACGAGGTCATCTTCAGCTACGCGCGCAGCACCGAGAAGCTGAAAACCCTGGCGCGCGAGGCGAAGGGGAAGGCCCGCGCCGGGACGCCGGCCGAGGCCGCGGCGGAGTCGGACATCCTCCTCCTGGCGGTGCACTGGCTGCGATGCGACGAGGTGCTGAAGCAGGCCGGCGATCTCGCGGGGAAGATCGTCGTGTCGTGCACCCTGCCGATGAACGCCGACGACACCGCGCTCGTAGTCGGCCACGACTCCTCCGGCGCGGAGCGGCTGACCAGGATGATTCCGAAGGCGCGGGTCATCTCCGCCTTCAACACCGTGCCGAGCGAAGTCCTCTACGCGGTGTTCGAAGCCCGGCGGAAGCCCAACCGACCGAGCCTGGTCTACTGCGGCGATCACGAGTCGGCCAAGGAGACCGTCGCGCAATTGATCCGCGACACCGGCTTCGATCCCGTGGACGCCGGCCCGTTGCGGATGGCGCGGCGGACGGAACCGTTCGCGCTCCTGGTCGCGCAACTGGCGTACGAGGGACCGGGAAGCCCGGCGCTGGCCTACCGGTTCGAGCGGATCGGGGAGTAGAAGCCGGCCGCCCCGACATGAATCGCCCCCTCCGGTCACTCAGGGTGCCGACCGGTGCGCGCAGGCAGGTCTGTGTGATAGAAAACGCGCGTCCGTAACTTGATGGAGGAGGGTTGCCCATGACCAAGCGCTCGTACTTCCTGGCCGTCGGTCTCTCGGCGGTGCTTCTGGGGCTGGCCCTGACGGGGCTCGGGGCGACCGGTGCGACCGGCACGGCCGACCCGGCGGCGAAGCCGGCGGTCGACTGGGCGTTCAACGCCACGATCATCGAAGCCTGCTCCTGCACGATGTTCTGCCCGTGCTACTTCGGCACCAAGCCGGAGCCCGGCGGGGATGAACATGCGGGCCACGGCATGGCAGGCGGGCACTACTGCCGCTTCAACATGGCCTACAAGGTCAACAAGGGGCACTACGGCGCGACCGACCTGGCCGGCGCCAAGGTCTGGATCGCGGGCGATCTCGGCGAAGACTTCGGCAACAACAATACCGAGTGGGCCGAGGCCACCTTCGACCCGTCGGTCAGCAAGGCGCAGCGTGACGGCATCGCCGCGATCCTGCTGGGTCCGATCTACCCGTTCAAGTGGAAGTCGTTCACGGTCGGGGCCGACGCACCGATCGAGTGGGCCGCCGACAAGGCCCGCGCGCAGGCGAAGCTGGGCGGAGGAGCGGCGGGCGAGATCGTCCTGGCGCACAACCCGACCGCGATGAACGCCGAGCCGACCGTGGTGAAGAACCTCAAGTACTTCGGCGCGGCGCGCAACGACGGCTTCGTCCTGATGCCGAACGAGGTCGAGGCCTACCGCCGCGGCGACAACAAGTTCGAATACAAGGGCACCAACGGGTTCATGATCACGCTCGACATGACCTCGAAGGACGTGAAGTAGGGTCCTGCGTCAGGCGTCGCCCTTCGTCTCCATCTTCTTCCGGAGCTGGGTGCGGATCTGTTCGGCCGCCGGATCGCGGGGCGCCGTGGTGGACGATTTCGCCATCGCGCTCAGCTTCTCGCTCAGGAGGACGCCGAGGAGGCTGTCGAGGAGCGACCCGCCGCCGCCGTTCCCGCCGGTGCTCATGTTGATCTTCGGCACCACGTCCACCTGCGACTTCTCGATCGCCTCGGCGAACCGGCCCATGACCTGTTGGGCCATCTGGAACTGCGGGCCGCCGTAGGCGCGCACCTGCTCGTCGATGGCCAGCGCCTGCGCGACGCCGACCCGGGCGGCGCGCTCCGCCTCCGCCTCGGCCAGGGCGCGGATCTTCTTCGCCTCGCCTTCGCCGAGGAGCCGGGTCTTCTCGCCCTCGGCGCCGGCGAGCGTCTGGATCTGCGCCGCCTGCTGCTGCGCGCGCGCGTAGTCGGCCTTCCCCTGGTTCGACTGCACCTGGATGCTGATCTCCGACTCGGTGAGCAGCTGCTGCTGGCGCGCGCGCGCTTCGGCCTCGCGCAGCTCGCGCTCCTTGCCGGCGGCGCTCTCCTGGCGTGAGTAGGTCTCGATCTGCTCGACGGCGATCTGCCGGCTGCGGAGCTGCGTGAGGATCTGCTCGATCTGGCCGCCGGGCTGGCCGCTGGTCGGCGTGCCGATCAGCACTTCCTGGAGTTCCAGGTTGTAGTGCGCGAACTTCTCCTTCATCTGCTCGCCCGACTGCTGCTGGATCGCGGAGCGCTCCTGGATCAACTGGATCAGGGTGCGCGTCTGGCCGATGTTCTTGAAGTAGGCGCTGACCATCGGGTCGAGGGTCTGCTCGACCAGCTTCTTGACGTCGCCGAAGCGCTGGATCACCAGCGGCGCCTTGCGGTAGTCGATGTGCACCACGACCGAGAGCGGCAGGCTCGGCTCGAAGGCGTCCTTGGTGATCAGGCTCACCTCGGCGAGGTTCTCGTCGTACTTGTGCGAGCCGGTCTCCCCCTTGGTCCACTTCAGGATGAAGTTGGTGGTCGGCACGGTGAGGACCTTGCCGGCGTAGGTGTTGAAGGCGTACTTGCCCGGCAGGAGCGGCTCGCTCCAGACGCCGCGCTGCCCCTTGGCCACCAGCTCGCCGTGCAGGTAGTCCTTCCCGGAGAGGTCGGCGCCCGCGGCGCCGGTGTAGGAGACGACGACGCCGACGTTGCCGACCTCGACGACGCTCTTCGGGATCATCTCGACGGTCGCGAACAGCCGGTTGACGTAGTAGGTCCCTTCGACCAGCACCTGGAGCTGCCGGCCGCGGAAGCCGCCGGCGTTCAGGAACTTGTCGGCGTCCTGGAAGTTGTTGTGGTAGGTCTCGGCGAGCGCGGGGTCGCCGCCGACGGTCGGCGCGATGATCTCGCCGCTCGGGAGCGCCAGGCCGTCGTGCACGGTGGCGATGCCGATGCTGTCGTCGGTGCCGCGGATGATCACCGGCTCGAAGCCGCTGCGTTGCGCGATCACCGCCGACATCTTGGTGAACACCGCGGCCTCGCTCCGGTCGAGCGGCAGGTAGTAGATCTGGTCGTCGGTGATCACCACGAACTGCGCCAGGTTGATGGCGTAGGTCCCCTCGCGCAGGATCATCCGCTGCGGGCCCTTCTGCCCGCCGGACTTCAGGAACCCGACGACGTCCTGGAAATCGCGCGCGGTCGCGTTCGACGCCAGCACCTGGGTCGCGCTCAGGTCCTTGCCGTCGCGCGCGAAGACGTAGCCGATCTTTCCCTGCGGGATGGTCACCAGCGGCATCCGGTGCACGCGGTACTGGAACGGGGTCAGGAAGTGCCAGCCGCCGCGCAGGACCTCCGGCTGGAACCCGGCCTCGCCGTTCAGCGCGATCAGCCCGGAGCGCACCGACCCTTTGCCGCTGATCAGCTTCTCGACGATGCCGACGCGGGTATTGGGGATGTACCGGATCCAGAGCGACAGGACCAGCACGAAGAGAAAAGCCCCAAGCGCGTAGAGCAGCGTGGCGAGCGGGTGCAGCACCATCCAGTCGATCAAACCGGCGGTCATGGCTTTGTCCTCATCCCCAGGGGTGGCCGTGCGAAGAGGTTGTCTGGGAGCGTGGGGCGATTATCTGCCTGTCGATTCCGCCGATGTCAAGCGGCTGCCCACGAGGGAAAAGTCGGTCCGGAGAGGGCCGGCGACGGGTGTAATTGCTTGTATCCAGACAGGATCGCGTCCTCTTCCTTGCAGCCGCGTGCACCCCGACGCGGGGCGGATGCCGCGCCGGGGCGCGCCGGGGTATGGCCGGCCCGGTCGCTTGGTCATAAACAGCGTGGCACATCGCTCGACCAACGCGTGCACCTGACACGACAGGGAGGTCTCCATGAAGATCCGGCTGGTGATTTCCGCCGCGGTGATGGTGTTGCTGCTTTCGGCGGTCACGGGGTACACCGATCCCGACCCCGCCCGTCGGGCGCGCGAGGTCGTCCTCACGGCCCCCTTCGAGTACGACATCGACCTCGAGACGGGGCAGGTCTGCATCGGCATCGTGCTGCCCGGCGCCTGTCCGATCACCGCCTTCGACTTTCGATTCGCGTTCGACTCGCAGAGCAGCAACCCCACGGCCCTGTTCCAGAACTCTCCGGCGCGGATCGCGATTCTGACCGGTGTGCCGTTCGCCGCGGTCGACAGCACCGCCATCGCCAACGGCCTGGTGCTGACCGACGCGCTCTCGGACGTGCCGTTCGGGCCGGGCGACACCGCCGTCCTCCGGACGGTCGAAGGCAACTACTTCAAGGTCGGCCTGGCGCTCTGCTTCACCAACGACGGCGCGCTCTATCCGGGGTGCGCGACGATCGACAACACCGAGCACGCGGGGGTCCGCTTCCACTACCAGCAACTGTAGGGATCCGGCCGACGGTTCCGGTTGACGCCCGCGGCTGCGGTGGCTATCCTCTCGCCCCGATGTCGGATTCTGGAGGCCACATGGACGCCGACCCCAAGCTCGACCGAGCCTATCGTCTGCTCGAAAAGGCCTACGAGCGCCAGCGCGCCGGGGATTTCGAGGCGGCGGTGCGGCTGTACAAGGCGTCGATCGACGAGCGGCCGACCGCCGAGGCGCACACCTACCTCGGCTGGACCCTCTCCAACATGGGGAAGTTCGACGACGCCATCGAGCAGTGCAAGACCGCCATCCTGGTCGACCCCGGGTTCGGGAACCCGTACAACGACATCGGGTCGTACCTGATCCAGAAGGGGGAGCTGGACAAGGCGATCCCCTGGCTGGAGATGGCGAAGAAGGCGCCGCGCTACGAGCCGCGGCACTTCCCCTACCTCAACCTCTTCCGGGTCTACCTGTCACAGGGACGGCTCGACGAAGCGCAGCGGGAGTACCAGCAGGCGCGCTTCATCCAGGGGATGCTCGAGTTCGAGGCCGGCACCGGCGACGCCGACGACCTCGAGGGCCCCACGCACTGAATCAGGGGAAAACGCCCAGCTCCATGTAGGCGCGCGCGACCTTCTGGATCGCGACGGCGTAGGCCGCCGTGCGCAGGTCGCCGTGCCGCGGCTCGGCCTTGAGGGCGTTGCGGATCTCGCGATACGCGGTCTGCATCGTCCCCTCGAGACCGGAGTTCACCAGGTCGACCTCCTCGGCGCCGTGCAGCAGATCGCGCCGCGTCAGGTCGCTCACCGGCGTCTTCGTGACCGCCTCCATCGTCGAGACCAGCTTCTCGCGGAACATCTCGTCGAGGCGCTTCTCCATCCGGCCGTAGCGGATGTGCGACAGGTTCTTGGTCCACTCGAAGTACGACACGGTGACCCCGCCGGCGTTCAGGTAGATGTCGGGGATGACCGGGATGCCGCGCGCGTGCAGCCGCTCGTCGGCGCCAAGCGTCGTCGGACCGTTCGCCGCCTCGGCGACCATCTTCGCCTTGACCCGGTCGACGTTCGCCAGGGTGATCTGGTTCTCGAGCGCCGCCGGCACCAGGATGTCGCACTCGACCTCCAGCACGTCGGCCGCGCTCTTGAGCGGCGAGGCGCCGGGGAACCCCTTGATCGACCCGCCGTTGCCGTTGCGGAACTCGGCCAGCTCGTCGACCCGGATCCCCTTGGCCGAGAACAGGCCGCCGCTGACGTCGCCGATGCCGACGATGACGCAGCCGTCCTCCTCGGACAGCAGCTTGGCGACGTGGTAGCCGACGTTGCCGAACCCCTGGATGGCGACCTTCTTCCCGGCCAGTCCGCCCTCGAGACCCCAGGCCTTCATGTCCTCGGGAATGCGGAACGCCTCGCGGATGCCGTACTGCACGCCGCGCCCGGTCGCCTCGCGCCGGCCGTGGATGCCGCCCTGGGTGACCGGCTTGCCGGTGACACAGGCCTGCGAGTCGATCTGCCCCGGCATCAGCGCGTCGTAGGTGTCGGCGATCCAGGCCATCTCCTGCTCGCCGGTGCCGAGGTCGGGGGCGGGGACGTTGATTCCCGGGCCGATGAAGTTCTTGCGCACCAGCTCGGCCGTGTAGCGCCGGGTGATCCGCTCGAGCTGATCCTTGGTGTATTTCTTCGGGTCGAGGTTGACGCCGCCCTTGGAGCCGCCGAACGGCACGTCGACGATGGCGCACTTGTAGGTCATGAGCGCCGCGAGCGCCATCACCTCGTCCTGGGTCACCGCGAGGCTGTAGCGGATGCCGCCCTTGGTCGGCTTGCGGTGCTGCGAGTGCTCGGCGCGCCACCCCTGGAACATCTCGTACTGGTCGCCGATCTTGACCGGGAACTGCACGTAGTAGACCGAGTTGCAGGCCTTGATCTGCTTGAGCAGCCCCTCCGGGATGTTCAGGTTCTTCGCCGCCTTGTCGAACATCCGGCCGACGATGTTCCAGAGGTTCAGATCCTCGCCGCCTGTTCTCGTCGTCGCATGCGTCGTCATGATGCCCTCGTCCTCCGGTCACGATCCGATGCACGCGGGGGCCGCCCTCATCGATCGAAGGTCGGACCGAAAGCGCGCTGTCGGAGACCGGGTATCCTCGCACACGTCGCGGCGGGGGCTCAAGCGGGGGACGTCGCTGGTCCTGGTCGGCGGTGGCGGCCCGGCGCAAGGGCCTCGCGGGGCACCGGGTCCGGGCTCGCGGATCGGCCCTTCGGGCCTACGCTCGCCCTCCCCTCGCCTCGCCCCGCGGTCGTCGGCGCGCGAAGACCGCGCGCCTCCCTGACCGCGGG
>DATKFL010000481.1:0-2706 GCA_035511355.1 Dongiaceae bacterium | reverse complement strand
CAACGCCATCCTGCGAACCCTGCTCGGCACGCCTCTGATCGGACGGAAGTTCGGCGACCGCCTGGTCGCCCGGATGGGCCCCGGGTTCTCGCACCAGTTCTTCTTCTGGGACGACAACCTCTACAACGCGGCCGGATCGGTGCGCGCGCTGTTCGAGGCGGTCAAGCCGCTGGGTCGTCCCTGGGCGGCGGAGCTGACCATCGACATCGCCGAGAAACCCGAGCTTCTCGCGCTCGCCTACGAGAGCGGCTGCCGGGATCTCTTCCTCGGGATCGAGTCGGTGAGCCAGACGGCGATCGACGGTCTCGACAAGTGGTCCAACGACACCGCTTCGATGAAGGAGCTGGTGCAGCGGGTGCACGACGCCGGGATCAACGTGATGGGCTCGTTCGTCTTCGGCCTGGACGGCGACGACGACGGGACCTTCGACCGCACGCTCGAGTTCATCCGCACGACCGGGATCGACTTCGTCGTGGCCAACATCGTGCAGCCCTACCCGGGCACCGGGACCTTCCGCGACGCGGTCGCGCAGGACCGGCTCCTGCCCTGGACGCGCTGCCCCGACGACGCCGACGTGATGATGGACTACAACTGGCCGCTGTTCGACGGCGCGCACGTGCTGGTGCGCCCGGCCAACATGAGCGTCCAGCGCCTGCAGGACGGCTACTCCTACTTCCTGCGCGAGGCCTACTCCCTGACCGGGATCATGCGCCGCTTCCGCGGCACCTGGCGGCAGCCGGCCTGGGCGGTCTCGCACATGGCGCGCAATTACCTCCTGAGCCGGTACGGAATGTCCAAGACGGCCCACGCCCTGAGCAAGCAGGAAGGGCCGGTCTGGAGCGAGGAGCCGGCGCCGCAGATCGCCACCGCACCGCTCAAGCCAAAGAAGGTCGACCCCGCGTTCTGTCCGGATTGATCCGGCCGCCTTCCTAGGGCAGCCCTTCCACCTGGTACAGCGCCGAGAGGACGCGACGGTAGCTGTACGCGTAGGCGCGCTGATCCGCTGAGAGCAGGAAGAAGTCGATGCCGATCAGGCCGGCGCGATCGGCCGGTTCGATCGTGCGGAACAGGCTCCGCCGGCCGGTCGGGACGTCGATGGCGTCCAGGCGGGCGCGCTGTCCCTGGCGCACGGCGACGAAGACCGTGCGGTCGTCCCGGCTCCACTGCAGCGGGATGTCGCCCGGCTCCGAGCCGGCGAGCGGCGCCGGGTCCCCGCCATCGAGCGGCCAGATCAGCACCGCGCCGTCGCGGGGCGCGGCGGCCACCTGCTTCCCGTTCTGCGAAAGCGCGGCGGCATATCCGATCCCCTCGGGGGTCAGCGGGCGCGGCGCGGCGCCGGCGTCGGGGTCGAAGGCATACAGTCGCGCGCCGTGACCCTTTTCGGTGGCCAGCACGACCAGGCGGCGGCTGTCGGTCTGGAACCACGCGTTGATGATCTCGAACCCGGGCAGGGTGAGCGGGCGGGCCTCGCCGGCGCCGGTCGGCAGGATGTCGAGCCTGTCCGGTTCGGCGACCGTCGCGGTCAGAACCCAGCGGCCGTCGCGACTCAGGTCAAGGGTGGAACCGCGTCCCAGGCGCACCGCCGGACCGCCGTCGGTCGGCCGCAGATAGACCGAGTACCCTTCGCCGCCGCCCTGACCCTGCTCCTCGAACACGATCTGCCTGCCGTCGGGCGACAGCGCCGCGGGCCGCGACCAGTCGAGCCACGACAGGTCGCGCTCGACGGTGTCGCCGGGGGAGGTCCCGATGATGCCGCGCCGCGCGCTGTCGCGGGTCACGAGGGTTCTCCCGCCGGCGGAGATGTCGGCGAGGGTCATGCTGGTCGGCGCGCCGTCCACCACCCGCACCCGCCCCTCGAAGTCGACGGCCTGGATGGCGCGCACGTTGCCGACCCGCCCGGCGCTGAACCAGATCGCGTCGTCATGGGACGTCCAGGCGACCCCGCGCGCCGAAGCGAACGGCTCGGTCAGGAAACGCACCCGGCCCTGCAGGTCGACGACCCCGATGCGCCCGCGATCGTCGCCGATCCCCGGATGGTCGATGAAGGCGATCCGGCGGCCGTCGTGCGAGAAGCGCGGCGAGCTCACCCAGGCATCGGTCTCGTAGAGCATCTTCCCGGGCGGGTATTCGAGACGGTATTGCGCGGCCGTCGAACGCACGACGGCGAGCCCTTCGCCGTCCGGAGCCCAGTCGGCGTCCTCGACGTCCTGCATCACCTCGCGCGGCGTGCCGCCCGCGAGCGAAGCGCGCGCCAGGGTGCCCCGCCGCATCCAGCCGACGATGTAATGGGCGTCGCGCAGGATGGCGAGCTCGCCCGACTTCGAGATCGACAGCAGGTCGGCGCCTTCGATGCCGAGCGGGCGCGACTCGGGGCTGCCGACGCGCGCGGTGAACAGCGACGTCGGCTTGCCCTCCCAGGCGGCCGCGTAGACGACGGTCTCTCCGTCCGGCGTGAAGCGCGCGGCGGAGACGATGCCGGACCGGAAGGTCAGCTGCTTGTACGCGACCTCGACCGCGGGCGCGCGCTCCGATCGGCCCGTCCACCAGGCCGCCGCGGCGACCAGGGCGGCGATCGCGACCGCCGGCCAGAGGAGGACGCGCGTGCCGAGTAGCCCGCGCGTCCCGGCGCGCGCCGCCGCGCCCCGCGGGTCGCCCATCGCCGTCGCGGCCCCGGACAGGGACCCCACCGACATCGCGGACAGCGCC